>CAUWFY010000089.1:0-5685 GCA_963558115.1 uncultured Clostridia bacterium | reverse complement strand
TTTCTAGTGCTTGTTCTGTTATTCTTTGTAAATTAGAATCTATTGTTAATACTATGTCACTACCTGCTATTGCTTCTTTTGATGTGTATTCTGAAGTTATTGTTCCATCAACTGCCATGTCTATTTGTTTTGTACCATTTTGTCCTTTTAAATAATCTTCAAATACATATTCTATTCCATTTTTTCCTATAATGTCATTTTGAGAATATCTATCTGATTTTTCTTTATATTCTTCTGCACTTATTTTTGAGGCATATCCTAAAATATGTGATGCTAACATTCCTGAAGTATATTCTCTGACTGGCTCTACTACTATATTAATTCCTGGAAATTTATCTCCACTTTCAGTAAATTCGGCAACTGCTTCTCTTGGAATATTTTTTGATATCTTTAATGCTTTTGTACTGCTATATCCTGAAATTGTTATTTCATACCTTATTGCTATTATTTTTCTAACTTCATATATGTCACTATTTTCAATTTCATATCTATTTTTAAAATAATTAAGAGCATCTTCTGGAGTTGCATTTTCATCTAATTTATATTTCTTTTTCCATTTAGTTAATTCTTCGCCTTCTATTGTATATTCAAGTGGATCTACATTTACTGGGAAAGAATCAACATATTCTACTTCATATTTTTCTAATACATTGATAATATTTAGAATAGAATTATTTAACTCATTTTCTTCGATTTTTGTTTTGTATAATTCTAGTCCAAATCTTGTATTTGTTGTTACTAATTCCTCTCCTGTTCTATCTAATATGCCTCCTCTTGCTGCTTCTAATTTTGTTTCTCGTGTTAATCTAGTATTAGATTCTTCTCTATATTCTGCTCCATGAACTATTTGTAAATTGAATAGTTGTATTATTAATACAATTCCCACAAGATATGTAATTACAGTTAATATATTATATCTTAGTTTTATATTACTCTTTTTTATAATTCTATTTTTCTTCATATTTTCTATCATTCCTTCACTTTACGGCTTTATTTAGAATGAATAATTTATAAAATTTAGATATTATTCAAGCCTTCACCTTCTTAAAAATATCTTGTTAACACTCTATTCCCCTTATACTCATTTTCTATGTTATATCCAAATTTTTGAAGTATTGGATATATTATTATTGTAATTATTAAATTATAGATTACTTCTATTGCTAAAGTTTTTATGAAATATATTATTTCTATATTGCTAGATGCAAATATATAATTTAATAAATATGTTATTACTTCAAATATTATTGTACTTCCTAAAACCATAAACATAATCGTTGCTCTACTATCTTTTGAAAAATTTTTATCAAAAGTTGCTGCTAGAAATCCTACTATTCCATATCCTACTGCATTTATTCCTATTTGTTTTCCCATTACTAAGTCTATTATCATTCCTGTGGTTACTCCATAAATTACTCCTGTTACTCTATTTGTAAAAAGACCTATAAATAAAACAAATATAACAAATAAGTTTGGCATAATTCCTGAAATTGTAAACCAATTAAAGAAATTTGATTGTAAAAAATATATAAAAAACAAAACAATTACAAGTATTACATTTATTATTACTTTTTTCAATTGATTTACCTCTCTTTCTTTTTTCTTTGATTTATGCCTAATTTTCAATTCAACTTTAAAATTTATTATTTGACTATCTTTTTCTATTTTATAAATAATTATTTATTTGTCACTAGTTCTTGAGTTATTTATAATCTAACAAATTATTTCTTAGCAATTAATATAACTAATCTTAATTGTTTGTTATAACCAATACCGTATTTAATTTATTAAAATCTACTGCTGTTTCCACCATTGCATATTTGTCTGTATCATTGTGTGTAGTTATTACTTTTTTTACATTTCCAACATGTATTCCTTTTGGGTAAATACCTCCTAGTCCGGAAGTTACTACACTATCTCCTTGAACAATATTACCATTTGTTGGAATATACATAGCTTTTAAAGCTGACTCCTCTTCTTGTGTTCCTCTACACACTATGCTTTCATCAGTTGTACTTAATGAACAACTTACAGCACTTGAAGTATCTATAATTGTTTGAATTTTTGCTGTTGTATCTGTTACTGAGATAACATGTCCTACTAATCCTTGGTCTGCAATAACTGTCATGTTTTCAGTTATTCCATCTTTTTTCCCAACATTTATTACTATTGTTTTTGAATAATTGCTTATATCTTTATTAATTATATATGCTGGTACTGTTTTATACTCACCATATTTTTCTGCTAAGTCCAAATATTCTTTTAAGGTTTCATTTTCTGATTTAATATTTTCTAATTCTCTTAGGGATTGTTCTAACTCACTATTCTTTTGCTTTAATTCTTCATTTTCTGATTTTAAATTATTTATGTCAGTAAAAAATGTGCTATTTCCACTCATTTTATTTTTTAAATATGTTAGCCCATTTTGTACTGGCATTATTAATGTAGTTGCTGCATTTTCAAAAAAAGAATTTCCTTTATCAGCATTAGAAAATATAACTATAAAAATTAATATAATTATTGTTATTACAATACCTGCTATTTCAGCTTTTTTATTTCTATGCATTCTTTACTTCATTCCTTTACCTTCTTTTTCTTGCATTAATTAAAACTGTTTTTAATCTTTCTAGATCTTCTAAAGTTTTCCCAGTTCCTCTAACCACACATTCTAGTGGGTCTTCTGCTATATATACTGGCATTCCTGTTTCTGTGCTTAATAATTTATCTAGGTTTTTAATTAAAGCTCCTCCACCTGCTAAAACTATTCCCTTTTCCATTATATCAGATGCTAATTCTGGTGGTGTTTTTTCTAATGTTAATTTTACTATTTCTACTATTTTAGTTATTGATTCTTTTATTGCTTCTTCTACTTGTGATGAAGATATTTTTTCTGTTCTAGGCAAACCGTCTGTTAAATCTCTTCCTCTAACTTCTACTGTTGTTTCAGTCATAAGAGGTAACGCACATCCAATTTGTGTTTTTATTTGCTCTGCTGTTGTTTCTCCTACTGCTAAATTCATTTCTCTTTTTATATAATTTACTATATCATCATCTAGCTCGTCTCCTGCTACTCTTAAAGAATGACTAACAACAATTCCTCCTAAAGATATAACTGCAACTTCTGTTGTTCCTCCACCAATATCTACTATAATATTTCCACTTGGTTCTCCTACATCTAATGCTGCACCAATAGCTGCTGCCATAGGTTCTTCTATCAGATATACCTCTTTTGCTCCTGCTTGAAGAACAGATTCTTCAACCGCTCTTTCTTCTACTTCTGTGATTCCTGAGGGTACTCCTACAACTACTCTTGGTCTTCCTATATTATATCTTCTTCCTACTTTTTCAATTATATTTTTTAGCATTAATTGAGTTGCTGTAAAGTCTGCAATCACTCCATCTTTTAATGGTCTTACTGCTTTTATTTGTTCAGGTGTTCTTCCTAACATTTCTTTTGCTTCTGTTCCTGTTGCCATTATATTTCCAGTTTTTCTGTCAATTGCAACAACAGATGGTTCTTGCAATATAACTCCTTTTCCTTTTAATGTAACTAAAATATTTGCAGTTCCTAAATCAATCCCTATGTCCTTAGAGCCAAATGTAAAAAATTTCATATCCAAATCTTCCTTTCCTTTTAAATGTCTGTCTCCTCTTTTACCATTTGTGAAAATATACTTGTAAAATTCATATTTCCTATAACTATATGGTCTAATAGCTCAATATCTAAAGATATTGCTGCATCTAGTAATTTTTCCGTTATTTCAATATCTGATTTGCTTGGTGTTGAATCTCCACTTGGGTGATTATGCACTAAAATAATTTTGGGTGCTTGCATCTTTATTGGTTCTGTCATAACATCTTTTATTGATATATTCGTAAAATTTGTACCACCTCGTGATAAATCAACTATTTTTAGAATTTCATTTTTAATATTTAATATAACTAACTTTGCTGATTCTACCTTCTCAAATCTCATTTTTTCCATAAATACTTTTGCTATATCTTCTGGTTTCTTTACTGTTATTTTTTTATAATTTGATGGTGCCATCATTCTAATTGCCAATTCACACAAAGCTTTTATCTGAATTGCTTTTATTCTTCCAATTCCTTTTATTTTTGTTAATTCCTCTATTGTTATATCTCTTAAAAAATTCAAATTATCTTCTTTACTATCATTTAATTTTAATATTTTTTGAGCTATATTTAAAGCAGATTCTTCTTTTGTTCCTGTTTTTATTATTATAGCCAGTAATTCTGCATTTGATAATAATTTTTCTCCATATATTTCTAATTTTTCATATGGTCTTTCCATTTCTGGAAGTTGTTTCATTTTTATTGACAAAATATCATTCCTTTCAGTTGATAAATTGCCCCTATACCTTTTTATATACAAATACTGCTAAAAGTAATCCTATTATACTAGCTACATTTATTTTGAACATTAATGCAAATGTTATTTTTACTACACTTAAATCTAGTACAATTGGATTGTCAAGTCCAAAAGTTTGACTGTATGAAAGCCACCATAACCAATCTACTTTTGAAGCTAGTTCTCCTAACAGTCCCCCTATTACTAATCCTGATAACATAAATATTAATAATACCCATATATTTTTTTCTTTTGTTGCCATTTTTTCTTACCTCCAAAATTCCTCTTATATTACGGCTGTTTCTTTTTTCACATATTGCTATTATACCGTGGTTTAACAATTTTTTCAAGTAAAATGCTTTATTTTTTAATATTTATATGTTATATTTGTATTTATCTACTTTTTTACTTTATACTGAATTTTATATTAATAATTTTATCTTTATAATTAACTTTTTAATATTTAATTTTGGTATATAAAGTTACCAAAATTTGTGCATTTAAATATAATAATAATAGTAGTATAATATAATTATCAAGTATTTTAAGGGAGGTACTTAATGAAAATCGAAAAACTTACTGATAATAAAATTAGAATCATTGTTAGCTTAGATGATTTAAAAGAAAAAAATATAGACTCCAAAGCTTTAATTGATAAACCTGCTGAAACTCAAAACCTTATTTTAGATATTCTAGTAAAAGCTGAAAAAGAAGTTGGTTTTAATACAGATGGTTGTAAGCTTTTGATTGAAGCCTTTTCTTCTTCAGAGGGTGTTTTTGTTTTTACAATTACAAAATATAAGGATACTTCTTCAAAAGATAATTCAATTTCTACATCTCAAAATAAAAGAAAAATTGTTGTAAAGAAGAAAACTGTAAATCCAAATAGCGAAAATTCTATTTTTCAATTTTCTGATTTTGAAGAATTTTGCAGACTTTGTAATTATATAAATAACATTAACAATTTAAATATAAAAAAATTAGCTAAAACTATTTCTTTGTATTTATATAATGATACATATTTTTTAGTTGTTTCAGATATTAATACTAAATATGAAGAGTTAAATAAATTCTATTCAATTGTTTCAGAATTTGCCACACTATGTTCTC
The DNA here is from genome assembly GCA_963558115.1 of uncultured Clostridia bacterium. Classification (GTDB taxonomy): domain Bacteria; phylum Bacillota; class Clostridia; order TANB77; family CAG-508; genus CAG-269. Next base: position 206 of record CAUWFY010000089.1, on the reverse strand, counting down.
ATTCAAATATTTTTGAATCAAAATTATTTGAGCATGGAAAAGTAATTTTTAAGAAAAATGCTATCTCCTTGGGAATTAAATATTTTGTAGCTTCTAGTATTTAATTCTAAATATTAAACACCTTAAAGAATTTTTTTAATTCTTTAAGGTGTTTTTTAATATATATAATTTTGTGGATTATATGCTGTTCCATTCACTCTAATTTC
>CAUWFY010000088.1:0-5919 GCA_963558115.1 uncultured Clostridia bacterium | reverse complement strand
TTTGCTTTGCTTTCCCCCTGTATGAAGGGATTTATCAATTATGTCCGGATATCAGATATATAAATTACTAACTTTTTGACAATCATCTTCTAATTGTAAATAATATTTTTGTAACCCTGTCATGTCATTTGTTTTTACATATCCCCCAATGGTGGTAACGATGTTATCAAAATCATGTTTAAATCCTCTAACATTATCATGTAATATTTTTAAAGTTTTATTATATTCTTCTGCTGTTTGCAATTTTTTTGTAGTTTCACTTAATTTTATAGTTTTGGTTAAACTATATATACTAATTCCTAAATAAGAAATTAGTGAAAGAAATCCTAAAAATGTAATAAATATAGGTATATTATCTATATAGTATACTAAAATAAAAGTTTGAATAGATAAAGCAATAGTTGCAAAGATAAAGTTTAATATAATTATTTTCTTATTTCTTGAATTGATATCATTAAATAATGTTATTTTAAAGTTGGTATATTTTAATATACATATGATTATAATGAGGAAAGCATAAATTAATAAGGAATATGCTATAGAATAAATAGGTGTTATTGCTAAAGTTTCAGATGATATGTTTAAAAGTGTCAAAAAAGGATTTAATACTAAAGCACTTACAATACCAGATATAACAAATGAAATAAGAGTTCCTATTACAGTTTTGAAGGCACTTACTCTAAAAATTATTTTAGCAATTAAAAATAATAAGAAGTAGTTAGAGAAAACATTATAAGCACTAGGTATTATTACTTTACTAATAATGCCAGTGGCAGTAGCTAAAATAGTAAATAGAAATTGCTTTTTCTTAGAAGCGTCTAATTCTAAAACTACTAAAAATATTTTCATAAATAAGAAAAGTTCAACAAATGCTAAAGGCAAAGTGAAAATCATAGTATTAAATTCATTTGGTGTACTTAGAAGCATCCATATATTATTTATTAAGTCCATATTTTTTTATAACCTCCAAAAATTCATTTTTAAATTTAGGTCCAATATAACAATAATTATCATTATCAAAATATACAGTTAAAGTTACTGGATCTACACTTTTTATGTTATTAATATTTACAATATAAGATTTGTGACATCTAATAAAAGTTTCAGGTAAACTATCAGCCATTTTATTAAAAGAACTATAAGTTTCATAATCATAAGAAGAGGTATGAAAAATCAATTTCATACCATCTCTATAAATATATTGAATTGCAGATTCATCAACTAAAGTATTTTTATTGTCAATTTTAATATATTTTTTTGGTAATCCATAAACATCTTCAAATAATCTCTTAACAGTATCTTCTAATCTGTCAAGAGTTACAGGCTTTGGTAAATAGTCAAAAGTTTTGTACTTGTAGGCAACCATAGCATATTCTAAATGGGCAGTAGTAAAGATAAGATAAACATCTTTGTTTTTCTTTCTAATCTCTTCAGCTAAATCTAAACCAGATTTATCAGATTTTAAATTTATATCTAATAAAAGTACGTCAATTCTCTCTTCATCAAAATGTTCTAATAAGGCTTCTATATCATCAGATTTAAATGTAACTTGAGCCTCAAAATCGTTTTTTAAGAAAATTTCATTCAATAAAGTTGCTAATTTATTTAAAATACTTAAATTATCATCGCAAATTGCAAAATTTAACATAAAACACACCCCTTAAATATTTTAATATCGTAAAAAGTGGTAATTTCGACAGTAAAATAGAAATTACCTAAATTTTCCAAAATCAAATACAATATATTCTAAAAAATGAATATTGTCAAGAGAAAATTTACAAAATTATCCATAATTTGCCAATTCGAATGAAGTGTTAGTTCTAGTAAAAGTAAAAAGCAAAACAAAGGGCGCTAGGTATATAAAATGAATAATATTCTACATATATTAAAATAAAATTAAATCTGTACATACATATTGCAATAATAATCTTCTAGTAACCTTTTTTTTAACTAACAAACTTTAGTTACAATTTTTAAAATTACTAAAAATTTTAAAGTAAAAAAAGATAGTAATCTGAAAAAATATATGATAATATATTAATGATAGAAAAAAGCAAGAGGAAAGTATTTTTAAAAGATTATAGGTTTAGGAGAAATATAAAATGAGTCAATCAAGAGAATTAAAAAAAACCAAGAAAATCTATGGTGAAAAATTTAGTCATTTATGTAGAGAATTATTTCCACTAATATTAGAACAAGAAGGAATGTTATTACAAATACTACAAGAGAAATTTTCAAAAAATTGTAATACATTATATGAAACAATAGAAGAATATAAATTAGTAGATGTAGATAACTTTAAAGAGTTAATATATCAAAGTTTTGACAAAAGTAGAGAAGAAGAATGTGAAAAAGATGAAAAAAGAAATCCATATGAAATATTAGATGAAGCAGGATATGAATTATACGAATGTTTAACAGAAGAAGATATGCAAAAATATGAAAGATATTATGCTCCAAATGAAGTATTATGTACCATATTTAATGGAGGAAGATTAAATTCAAGGGTGTGTTTTTGGGCAGTAAAAAAAGATGTAGATAAAATAAAAAGAGAGGATTTTAAACATCCCAAGAAAGGTGATGAGTATAGTACATCAGTATTGGCAATACAATTTGATAAAAGCCCAAATAGTAATGTAGAAATAATAAGTAGATATAATCATACAGTACCAAATCCAAATTGTACACTTAACAATAATTTAGATAATATAGCAGAAGGATTACAAAAAAGTTTTACAAGGATTTTAGAAGAAAGAGGATATCACTTAAATAAAACACAAAAAACTGATTTTGAAATACCAGGATATACACTAGCAGGAGATGGGAAATATTATAAATATAATCTTGAAATAGATGGAAAATATTATTGCCCGGGAAATATTGTTATAGAAAATGGAGAGGCAAGAGAAATAGGAAAACCAGAGGAAACTATTTTATGTGATTATTTCAAAATCGATTTAAAAGAAGCAAAAATAGAATCTTTAATAGAATATCTAGAGCATGATTCATTTGTTGATGATTTAAAAGATATAGAAAAAATAAAAGTAAAAAAAGATAAAGAAGAACGAAAAAAGATAATACATATTCACAAGAAAAGAGAAGAAGAAACTAGTAGTCAAGAACCAATAGTAATAGAATTAGACGAAGAAAACCAAATAATAGGATATATCAATAAAGGGATAGATGTTATAGGAAACAACTTTTTGGAATATAATGAAGCATTAGCAAAACTAGAACTTCCACAAGCTCAAATTGTAGGAAATTATTTTCTAAGTTTCAATGAAGGATTAACAAAATTAAATATGCCTAAAGTTCGAAATATAGGAAATGGTTTCGTAGGTAACAATAAAGTATTAACAGAAATAAATATATCGCAAGTTCAAAGTATAGGTGGATTTTTTTTATCGAATGATGTAGCAATGGAAAAACTAAAAATACCACAAGTAAAAAAAGTAGGACATTTCTTTTTAATGAATAATCAAAAATTAAGAGAATTAGAAATGCCACAAGTTAAAAATATAGGAAATTTTTTCTTAAGTGATAATGAAAAACTAACAGAGCTAAACCTTCCAAAAGTAATAACAGTAGGAGAGGGTTTCTTATATTGGAATGAGACATTAAAAGAGCTAAACCTTCCACAAGTAATAAAAGTAGGAGATGAATTTTTAATGCATAATAAAATAGTACCAAAAGACATTGAAGAAATAAGAAAATTATCAAGAATGAAATATATAACTCCAAAAGAAGCTTTAAAAAGTGCATTAGAGCAAATAACAACTACGAAAAGTTCTGTTCAAAATGTTATTCAAGCTGAAAAAAATCAAAGTCAAATTGATACAACAAAAGAAGGAGAAATTTTAGATGAATATTACTAATATTTATTCAAAAGCTTATAAAGAAGTTTTAGAAATAATTAAATATTTTCCAAAAGAAGAATATAATAAAATTCCAAAAGAAACAATAGGATTTTTTAAACAAAATATGGACAAAAACTATGAATTTTCAATAAATCCACAAATTGATTTATCAAAACAAAAAATTTCAAAAGAAGCAAATGCTATTATAGTTAATCTATATCAAAATTATTTTGCAACAGAAGAACAAAAAGTAAAAATAAATAAAATATTAGAACTGAATGAATTAAAGGTTGAACAAGAAAAAAGAAAAAAATACAATACAGAGGATATTTTTAAAAGTAAAAAAATTGAAAATATTGAAGAAAAAAAGTTGAAAAATGTTGATAATATTTCATTAGTAGAACATAAAGAAACATTTTTTACAAAGTTTAAGAAATTTGTACTTAAATTGTTACATATAAACAAAAAATAAAAATTTGTAAAATTTATAAAAGAAATGAGGAGAATTATGGTAAAATTAAAGATAATTGAAAAGAATAAAGAAAAATATAAATTAATTGATAATGATGAGAAAATTTATGAACTAGTATTACAATTTTTTGATATAAAAGATAATGAAATGCCAGACATTAATGATTATATAAATATTTCAGCAGAGTTATTGAATCCAAGGTATCAAGAATATACTACATTTTTTACATTTGGGAAACTAGATAATAAATGTGGAAAGCTAAATATTTCATTAAATGATATAGATATAATAAGAATAGAAAAAAACAGTAAAGAAATAATTTTAAAAAGATTATATGGCTAGGAGAAATATAAAATGAGTCAATCAAGAGAATTAAAAAAAATCAAGAAAATCTATGGTGAAAAATTTAGTCATTTATGTAGAGAATTATTTCCACTAATATTAGAACAAGAAGGAATGTTATTACAAATACTACAAGAGAAATTTTCAAAAAATTGTAATACATTATATGAAACAATAGAAGAATATAAATTAGTAGATGTAGATAACTTTAAAGAGTTAATATATCAAAGTTTTGACAAAAGTAGAGAAGAAGAATGTGAAAAAGATGAAAAAAGAAATCCATATGAAATATTAGATGAAGCAGGATATGAATTATACGAATGTTTAACAGAAGAAGATATGCAAAAATATGAAAGATATTATGCTCCAAATGAAGTATTATGTACCATATTTAATGGAGGAAGATTAAATTCAAGGGTGTGTTTTTGGGCAGTAAAAAAAGATGTAGATAAAATAAAAAGAGAGGATTTTAAACATCCCAAGAAAGGTGATGAGTATAGTACATCAGTATTGGCAATACAATTTGATAAAAGCCCAAATAGTAATGTAGAAATAATAAGTAGATATAATCATACAGTACCAAATCCAAATTGTACACTTAACAATAATTTAGATAATATAGCAGAAGGATTACAAAAAAGTTTTACAAGGATTTTAGAAGAAAGAGGATATCACTTAAATAAAACACAAAAAACTGATTTTGAAATACCAGGATATACACTAGCAGGAGATGGGAAATATTATAAATATAATCTTGAAATAGATGGAAAATATTATTGCCCGGGAAATATTGTTATAGAAAATGGAGAGGCAAGAGAAATAGGAAAACCAGAGGAAACTATTTTATGTGATTATTTCAAAATCGATTTAAAAGAAGCAAAAATAGAATCTTTAATAGAATATCTAGAGCATGATTCATTTGTTGATGATTTAAAAGATATAGAAAAAATAAAAGTAAAAAAAGATAAAGAAGAACGAAAAAAGATAATACATATTCATAAGAAAAGAGAAGAAGAAACTAGTAGTCAAGAACCAATAGTAATAGAATTAAATAATGATAACCAGATAATAGGATATATTAATAAAGATATAAAAACTATAGGAAATAACTTTTTGCGATATAATAAAGCACTAACAGAATTAAGTATGCCACAGGTTCAAGCTATAGGAGATTATTTCTTATATTATAATAAAACATTAACAGAATTAAATATGCCACAGGTTGAAGATATAAGAGATTATTTCTTA
>CAUWFY010000087.1:0-6099 GCA_963558115.1 uncultured Clostridia bacterium | reverse complement strand
GAAATAGTTTGGCTATTTTGATAAAGAGAAATCCTACTAAAAGTTTATGCTATCATTAACTCATGTAAATTTTGACTTTACTTAAAATTTATAGTATAATAATATTGTTACCATAAATATGTATTTTGAAAGGAGTTCTCATGAGCAGTATCACAGTAAAATGTTACCTATCCTTAAAGGATGTAGAAGCCATTTATATATACCTTAATGGCTCTACCAATGGCTTAACCTCTTTCCGGAATGAAGCAAAAAAAGTAGCGATAAAACATGGTCGCTATGAATTCAGAAACGAAGAGAAACTCTTTAACATATTTCAGATGTATTTATCTGAAATATTAGAAAAGAAAAAAATAAGTAGTTTTGGCGAATTAATGCAATATTTGCCAAACGACATGCTTGATTTTATGTAATTAATAAGGATGTTCATAAGAAAAATATATATTATTTTTCTTATGACATCCTTATTAATATTCTTTAGTCATTAATTTTTCTTCTTTTATAACTATATTATCTCTTACTCATATAAAAAGTAATAATGACCGATTATAATATCTTTTTTGTAAGTTAGATAATTTTTATATTTTATTACTTGAGCCAAATACATCTTTCATTTTATGTGATACTGTTTCTTTTACCAATTCTCTTGCAGGTGTCAAATATTTTCTTGGGTCAAATGCATTTGGTTCTTCTTTCAATACTTTTCTTATTCCAGCAGTTAAAGCTAATCTTAAATCTGTATCAACATTAATTTTTGAAACTCCTGATTTACTTGCTTCTTTTAATATTTCATCTGGTACACCTTTTGCTCCTGGAATATTCCCACCATATTCATTACACATTTCTACTAATTCAGGTATAACTGTTGAAGCTCCATGTAATACTATTGGAGTATTTGGTATTCTTTCTTTTATTTCTTTTAATATATCAAATCTTAATTTAGCTTCTCCTTTAAATTTATATGCTCCATGGCTTGTTCCAATAGCTATTGCTAATGAATCACATCCTGTTCTTCTTACAAATTCTTCTGCTTGTTCTGGATCTGTATACATTGCATCTGATTCTGATACATTTACATCATCTTCAATTCCAGCTAATTTTCCAAGTTCAGCTTCTACAACTACTCCTTTACTATGAGCATAGTCAACTACTTTTTTTGTTAATGCAACATTTTCCTCAAAATCATATTTTGAGCCATCAATCATTACAGATGTAAATCCATTATCTATACACATTTTTGCTGTTTCAAAATCTGGTCCATGGTCTAAATGTATTGCTACTGGAACTTCTGGATGTTCTTCTACTGCTGCTTCTACCATTTTCATTAAATATCCTATTCTTGCATATTTTATCGCACTAGATGAAGCTTGTAATATTACAGGTGATTTATTTTCTGCTGCTGCATCCATTATTGCTTGTACTATTTCCATATTATTAACATTAAATGCCCCTATTGCAAATCCTTCTTTCATTGATTTTTCAAACATTTCTTTTGTTGTAACTAACATAATCTTTTCCTCCATTTCCGGCTTTTGCCTTTGTTTTGCTATTGCTATTTTATTTCTTATTTCCTGATATGTCAAGAAAAAAATGAGAAGAAAATTAATTCTTCTCATAAATATAGCTTGAACACATAGATTCATCTGCTTTTTTAGTTTTACAATTTTCTGTTGGAGCTACTTGTATTGCTTGTAATTTGCATAAATTCTCACTTTTTTCATTATATTTACAACTTTCTACTGTACAATGTATTTTTTGATTTCCTTCCATTTTCTCATCTTCCTTTCTTTTTTAGAAATAAATTTTTAAAAGTTAAATCTGGATTTTTAATTCATTAGGGCTACCACTTTACTTTTATATCAAATGATATCGTTATCTATTTATTATTATGTGAATATTTTTCATTTATATTCAATCTTCAAGTTTTAATATAAGTTATAAATCTTTTTATTATAAATTATATTTTAACATCTAAATTTTCTTTTTATACTAAAACTATTTTCTTTATTTTTTTATTTATATTGAAGCATATGATTAAATAATGCTTCAACTCATATTATAATTTTGAAATATCTATTATATCTAAATCGTCATATGCCGGTTCTATTATATTTTTACCTTTATAATCAAATCGTGAACCATGGCAAGGACAATCCCAAGTTTTTTCAACTTGATTCCATACAAGCAAACACCCTAAGTGTGTACATTTAGGATTTACTGCATATATTTCTCCCTTTTCGTCTTTATATATTCCTATTTTTCTACCATCTATTTCAATTATACCTCCTGTTTCTTTCTTTATTCTTTTTTCTACTATATCTTTTTCTTTTAATTTATTTATAACTAATGCTTTGCTAGAATCCACTAACATATTTTTCATTTCTTCATGATTTTTTATTGGTTGCATTCTTGAAGATAAAAATATATCTTTATATTCATTTTCTCTTTCTCTTATATCGTCTACAATTATATCAACTGCGACAGACGATAAAGTCATTCCCCATTTTTTAAATCCTGTTGCTACATAAACATTTGGTAATAGCTTAGATGCTTGTCCTATATATGGTAATTTATCTAATGTTACACAATCTTGAGCATTCCATTTTGCTAATATTTTAGCATCTGGATAATATTGTATGAGTGTAAATTTTATTTCCTTTTTCTTTAACATATTTCGCTAAGCCATTTATATATTTTATTGGATGAAACTGTGCTTGATTTTTAAAACATATTCCTCCTGCTATTTTAAATGGTAAATCTAAATCTTTTATATATTCGCACTTGTATTTTAATTTTTCCAATGTTTTAAATTCTTTTTCAAGCAGATTTATTTCTTCCTTTTTAGTAGTATAAATGTAACTATTTAGTCTTTCAAAATCACATTCTATATTTTCATTTTTTATTCTGTTTTCTATTTTATTAATTGCTTTTTCATTTGCTTCTAAATATTTTTTTGCTGTATCAATGCTAAATGATTCTTCTAAGTAATTGTAAAAACTGTCATGTTGACTTGTTATTTTTCCCGTTGTTCTGCCTGTTGTTCCTGAGCCAATTTCATTTTTTTCTATTATGGAAACAGTATAACCTAATTTTGATAATTCATATCCACAAGTGATTCCTGTTATTCCTGCTCCTATTATACATATATCTACTTCTTCTTTAATTTCTTTTGTGTTTTCCTCTTCTTGTTTTATTATTTCTTTTTTATTTTTTTCTAAATTATTTTCATTATTGTTTGATTTTTCTAGCCATATAGATTTTCTCATAATTGTGTCCTTTCTATTATTTTTACTATACTTATTATTAGCACAATTATGGATTTTATGATTTTATTTCAAGAAAAGTAAATTTCTCTCCTTTTCATCAAAAAACTACCCTTGAAAATATACATTCAAGGATAGTTTTTTAATATATTTCTTAATATTACTTATTTAGCTTCATCGCTTTTTTTGCATTTTTCTTCTATATTTTTAAATCCTAAATACCAACTTATTCCATTTCTATCTTCTCTCATTTGATTCGCTCTTTCTTGTAATTCACAATATGTTTTTGGCATTGGCATTATTATTGGTTGAGCAGGAATCCAATTTGCTGCTGTCATTCCTTTGCTACATTCTGATACTTGCAATGCTTGTATTGTTCTTATTATTTCTGGTATAAATCTTCCTATATTCATAGGATATACAAATATAGCTTTAATTATGCCTTTATCGTCTATTATATATACATTTCTTACTGTTTCTGTATTACTTATATCATTTGATATCATTCCATATTTTCTTGCTATTTCTCCATTTCTGTCTGCTATTATTGGAAAGGATATTTGTATTCCAGTTTTGCAATATATGTCATATATCCATGCTAGATGTGATGCATTACTATCAATACTTAATCCTAATAATTCAGTATTTAATTCTTTAAAATATGTATGTGCTCTTGTAAATGCTATCATTTCTGTTGTACATACGGGGGTAAAATCTCCTGGATGTGAAAATAAAACCAACCACTTCCCTTTATAATCATTTAAGCATACTTCTCCACAAGTAGTTATTGCATTAAATTCAGGTGCTTTTTGACCTATTTTTACATTTCCATTCATCATTAATTCATAATCCATAAAAATAAACTCCTCTCATATTTTGTATATTATAAAAATATGAAAAGAGTTGATTTTTGTTACAAAATTAATATTATGCAAAGTTATTTTTATTAAATGTTATAACTTTATACATCACTTTCATAATATTTTTATTTATAAATAATAAATAGCTTTAAACTTTTATTTTATTAACTCTCATCTAATAAAACTAAAAAATTAAAGCTATTGTTATACAATTTTCTATATTAATTTTTATCATCTAACATCCTTTTTCTTTACTCATTTTCATAATGCTATTAAAATTATTTCTTATTTTCCTCATAATTTTCTTAAAAAAACTAGATTGTTCTATCATACTATTATTTTCTGTTTTTAAAATATTTTCTTCTAATAGTACATTTTTATTTCTTTCTATTATATCTTCTATTTTTTCATCTTTAAACGGCTTATATACTATATCTAATGCACCTATTTTTATTGCTCTCCTTATTAAATCTGTTGATGGTTTTCCTGTAATAAAAATTACTTGTGGCATCTTTTCTATATTTTCTTCTTTTATTTTTTCTAACACTTCTATCCCTGTTAATTCTGGCATTTCTAAATCAGTTAATACTAAATCTGGTTTCATTTCTTTAATCATTTCATATTCTTCTTTTCCATCTTTTGCTATCCCTAACAATTTTATTCCACTTATTTTTTCTATAATTTCTTTTATTTTATCTAATATTTCTATGTTATCATCCGCTATAATTATTTTTATTTCATCCATATAAATTCCTTCCCTTCAAAAAATATTTTAATATATATTTTGATTTTTTCTTACAATAGTATATTTATCTTTATTTTTTCCTTTTTTTGTTATATATAGACATATTTTACTACTTATTCGACAAAAATTTTGTCGAAACTTGTAAGAGATTATTATTTTTTTATTGTATAAAAAATAAACTTTCATTATTACTTTATATAAGCTTTTTTGATATACAACAATATTTTTCTCTTGAAAATAAATTTTAAAATTAAATTTATTTTCACTTTGTGTTGCAAAATATATACGAAAAAATATCTAATATAAAATTTAATCTTTTATATTAGATATTTTTAATTTTCTTTTTTAAAATTTTATTAAGCTATCACATTAAAACATTTCTCGCTATTGTTTTTTGCTAATTCCTATAACTCAAAAATAATTTAACATATAAACTTTATCAAATAATTTGTTATAATCTACTTAAAATATATTATTAATTTAAGATTTTTAGACTTCTCTTCTAGCATTTGCAAATACTTCAGCCATATATTCATCAGAATAATAATTGTCAAGAAATACTTCTACTTTATTTTCTGGTGGAATATTTTTTGCCCTTTCATTTTGTCTTAATGCTGCTATTGTTGAAATTGAGATATTAAATACCATAAATATTAATAAAAGATTTGTTGCTAATTTCATATATTTACCTTTCATAAGATTGTCTATCTTAGGTATAATTGGTTCTATTATTGTTATATATAAAATACCAGCAATTCCCCAATATACTGAATGTATTAATGTAGTCCTTCGATTTATATTAAATATCCAATTTGAATAATCCCATGAAACAGTTCCAAATATTTTTTCTTGCAAATATGAACAAAGATATTCTATAATTCCCCCTAGCAACATTGAAATTAAAAATACTTTTCCTTTATTACGAGTTTTAAGAAACTTAAAAATTATATAATATGTTATTACCCCTATTCCATAAACTGGTGTAAATGGTCCATATATCAATCCTTGTCTTGATTCAAAATGCCCATTTTGTACTAATGCTACTATCATTTCTACAATATATCCGATAATACTTCCTATCATAAATATAATAAATATTTTACTAAATTCATTTACTTTATTTTCTTTTTCCATTTTTATCACCCTGATTTTCTATATTTTATTACATTATATATTTTAGTTATTAAATATTTATATATATATTATTAATAAATTCTTAATTTGTTTTATCTTA
>CAUWFY010000086.1:0-6105 GCA_963558115.1 uncultured Clostridia bacterium | reverse complement strand
TTTTTATAGAACGAAAAAATGGAAAAATCCGTGCTATAAAATTTCATAGGACTAAAAAATCGAAATTTTTGACCTATAAATTATTTTGGGTCAAAAAAATTAAAAAATTTGACTTATAAATTTAAAAATCAAAAATAAATTAAATAATACTATTAAAAGGCAGGAAAGAGATACAGAGTGTATCTCGTAAACACATAGAAAAACAAGTTTTCTAGTTTTCTGTAAACAGCGAAAATATACAGAGAAAATGCAGAGTAATAAAAAGATAATAAAATGCTTGATATAACTGAGGTGTAATAAAAAATAAACAGAATATTCATGAATGAAATACATTGTTAGTATTATAAAATACATTTGATGTATCGAAATACACATAGTGTATTTTATAGATTAAATAAAATTAAAATTTATATTCAAAATAAAATTTCAAAATTCTTTCAAAAAACATTCATTGACGTATAAAAAACAAGGTGATATTATCTTAATATGAAAAATTGAAACCAAGAAACTAAGTTAGAAAAATCTAGCTTTTAAGAGGAAATGAAAAAAGTTAAAAAAATGATGGAAGAAAAACTTGAGAAGAAGCAATTAGTTATACAAAAGAAAAATTTTTTCTAGTCAACAAATAACTTAAAAGTTTTATATTGTTTCCTATACAATTAAAAAAGTAGATATTTTAAAATACTAAATTTAAAATATCTACTTTTAACATATAAAAAGATAAAATAAAAAATATTAATAAATTTTAATAGAAAATGTTACCTTTAACAAAAAAATGGTAATATATAGGTAGATATCTAAAAAGGAGTTTTAAAGCGAAATGAATAACAAGAAAATAAAGGAGTTTGTTTTTAAAGAAAGTCTTAATATAGAAAAAATAATAAAAGAATATGCTCGGATATGTATATATTATTATAAAAAATAGTGGATATTTATTTAATGATGAAGATATAGAGGAAATTGCTTCAGATGTTTTTCTTACTATATGGAAGAATAAAGAAAAATTAGATATAAATAAAGAAATTTCTCCATATATAGCAGGAATAACAAAAAATTTACTTAGAAAAAAGAAAAGAGATATTAAAAGTACAAGTGAAAATATTGAAAATATCGATGAATTGCAAAATTATTTATCTGATAAAACTGATTGCACACATGATGAAGCAGAAGAAAAAGAAAAAATAGATATTGTAACAAATGAATTAATAAAAATGAAAAAAGAAGATAAAGATATTTTTACATATTATTATTACGAATCAAGAAGCATAAGAGAAATAGCAAAAATATTAGGAATTTCAGAGATTAAAGTAAAATCAAGATTATCAAGAATCAGGAAGAAATTAAAAAATGAATTAGAAAAAAGGGGGTATAGTTATGGAAGAAAATAAAATAATAGAAAGGATAATAAAAAAATCGCAGACAAAGATAGCTATATCCGAATTTATAGAGGGGGAAAAACATATGCCAAAATCAAATAAAATCTTAAAAACGGTAGCAACAATTGTTATTACATTAGGAATAGGAACAGGATTAGTATATGCAACAGGAACAGTAGTAAGTGAAAAAATATGGAAAGAACCAAAACAATATAAAATTAGTCAAAATTTAACAGAAGAAGAAAGAAAAGAATGTATAACACAAGAAAAAGCAGAAGAAATAGCCAAAAACTATTTAAAGAAAATAGGATTTGAAGAAGAAAGCATAAATGATTTAAAATTATCAAAAAACTTTTTTAGAAATGATAAAGTTTGGTATGTGAATACTGAGAAAGTATATATGCAAATTGAGGCTGAAAGTGGAAAATTAGAATTCTTAAATATTCCAACTTGGAATTATAAAATACCATACAACTATGGAATTACAAGAGAAAAAGCTAGAATTGTAGCAAAAGAATTATTAGAAAAATATAGACCAGAAGGTTATGACGGCGAATATGAATTAGTTTGCCTAAGAAGAAATATGGAAACAGATGAAGCATCATATATTTGGTATGCAGATTTTTATAGAAAATATGGTGATTTAATAAATAAATCAGAACAAATAAGTATTGGTTGGGTACCAACAATAAATGGATTATATTCTTTAACTTTAAAAAATATACCATATGAAAATAATGAACAAAAAATATCAAAAGAAGAAGCAATAAATATAGCAGTTGAAAAAGATAAACAAATAGAAAAGAGCAAAACAATTAAAGAAACAAAGGCTGAAATTAGAATAAAAGAGATGAATGAAAATATATATTTAAGAGAAAATTTTAAAGAAGAATATGAAAGTGGTACACTTAATATACAAAAGACAGGAGAAAATACTTATAAATTAAAAGATGATGCAGTTTCTTTTGAAACAGAAAAGAGAGCAAGAAAAGTATGGTGTGTTGTTATTAGCTATGCTGAAAGTTTGCGGATATACTTATTATGTTGATGCAACAACAGGAGAAATAATAGGTGGGGTGCATTCTGATGAACTAGCAAATGAAAAAATTTTAATGGAAGATGAAAGCAATTTGATTGAAAAATAAGAAAAATTAGTTTTAATTATTATATAAGGAAAGTAATAAAAATATAAAAGGCACTTTATTTTGAGGTGCCTTTTATATTAGCTTTTCTAATTTGCAAAATTATGAAAAATATGATATTCTATTAAAAATTTTTATAAGAAAATTATCGAAGCTACACAAGCAAAGCTATCGAGGGTCTTTTTAAAGGTCACTTTTACTTGTTGTATACGGAAAAATCTTATATAGAATAAAAACAAAAGAGAAAAATTCTTATATACTATAAAAAATAGATAATAGTTAAAATAATAAATAATATAAAAGATAAAGAAAGGGATAAAATATGGAGAAAAAAGCTAAAGTTTTACTTGGAATGAGTGGAGGAGTAGACAGTTCTGTTTCAGCAATATTATTACAAGAACAAGGATATGAAGTAATTGGTGCTACTCTAGAACTATTTGGAGATAGTTGTAATAATATAACTACGGTAAAAGATGCTAAAAAGGTTTGTGAAAAGTTAGGCATTGAACATACAACAATTGAACTGAAAAAAGAATTTTATAAATATGTAATAAAAGATTTTATAAACAGTTATTCAATATGTGAGACACCAAATCCATGTATAAAATGTAATAGATATATAAAATTTGACATAATGCATAAAAAGGCAAAAGAATTAGGATGTGATTATTTAGCAACAGGTCATTATGCTAAGATAGAATATGATGAAAAGTGGAAACAAAAAGTATTAAAAAAATCAGATTCCATAAGAAAAGACCAAAGTTATGTATTATATGATGTAAAAAAAGAGATATTACAAGATACAATTTTTCCTTTGGGAGAGTTTGAAGATAAAGATGAAATAAGAGAAATAGCAAGAAAACGTGGATTAGAAGTTGCTAATAAAAAAGATAGTGAAGATATATGCTTTATACCAGATAATAATTATGTACGCTTTTTAGAAGAAAATAATTTAAAATCAAAACCAGGAAATATTGTCGATACGGAAGGGAATATATTAGGAAAACATACAGGTCTATATAAATATACAATAGGACAGAGAAAAGGATTAGGGATTTCTAGTCAGTTTCCATTATATGTAGTTAAACTTAATAAAGATAAAAATGAAGTTATTGTTGGGAAAGAAGAAGAAATTTTCAGCCCAAAAGCAATAATAACAAATTTTAACAATTTATTAACAGAAAATAAAATTGAAAATATGAAGGTAAAAGCCAAAGTAAGATATTCAGCAAAAGAAGCAGAGGCAATAGTTAATCAAATAGATAGTAAAAATGTTGAAGTTGAATTTTTAGAACCACAAAGAGCTATTACTCCGGGGCAAGCATTAGTCTTATATATAGATGATATAGTGCTAGGTGGAGGTAAAATAACAAAAAATAATTAATTTATAAAAGGAAATATTATAGAATTTTATAACTAAAAAAAGAAACATATTTTTAACATATGTTTCTTTTTGAGCTTTTGTTATAGAAAAGGAGATTAATTTTTAATTTAGTAATTTTAAAAAAAGAAGTCAATAAACAAATTTTATGATAGTCTCTAAGATTAGTCTCAATTTTTACTATACTCTAATAACTTACTTATAATTTTTAGATTTTAAATTTAAAGCTATTTGTCTTTGAGCATCTTTTTTAGCTAAATCTTGTCTTTTATCATAAAGTTTTTTTCCTTTACCAATACCTAATTCTAATTTAACTAGATTTCCTTTAAAATACATATTTAAAGGAATTAAACTATAACCTTTTTGATTAATTAGACCAACTAATTTATTAATTTCTTTCTTATTTAAAAGTAATTTTCTAGCTCTTAAAGGGTCTTTATTAAATATATTACCATGTTCATAAGGACTAATGTGCATACCATAAATAAATATTTCGCCATTTTTGATGTTAGCATAGCTATCTTTTAAATTAGCTTTACCATTTCGAATAGATTTAATTTCAGTACCATAGAGAACTATACCAGCTTCTAATTTACTTTCAATATTATAATTGTGATATGCAGTAGGGTTTTTGGCAATTAATTTTGTGTTCATTTATAATTATAAATCCTCCTAATTTAATTTTTAAAACAATTTTTGAAATATAATATGTAACTATTATTTTAATAAGTTTCACTATTTTTTACTGTATAATGTTATTACTTTTTATTATTGTATAGGTAAAGTTAGATTTTATCTTTACCATATAGAAAATTTTTTTGTATACAACAAGTAAAAAGTGATTTTGAAAAATTTATGATAGTTTTTCTTATATATAGTATTATATCACAAATATAATTAATATAAAATGAAAATTTAAAATAAAAATATTTTATACAAAATTAAGATGTCATAAAACAAAACTAAAAAGAAAAAAATTATATTTATTTTTTTCTTTTTAGTTTTGTTTTATGACATCTATTAAAAATCATTAGATATATAATTAGTAGTAATTTTAGGCTTTTGAATATATTATTTAAAATAATAAAATATTACCTTCTATTATTATTATACTTAGAAGAATTTTTTTGCATTGAATAATACCAAACGGCAGCAATAATTGCTAATGTAGTTATACCAATTATTAGCCAAGTCCAAGCAGTAGCTCCCATTCCCATAAAAGTAGTTGTACCATCAGTAGATGTTCTTGTAGCACTATAAGTATTATTATTCATACCATCAGTCATTTCTTTAGAAGTATTATTCATTCCTTCTGTTACAGTATTACCAACATTACCCATAGTATTTTCCATAGAACCTGTTACATTTTTAGAACCATTAGATAAATCTTCAGCAGTATTTCGAGTAGTTTCTTCAACATTATTTATTGCACCAGATACACCATTTTTAACATCTTCAGCTATATTTTTTGCTGATTCACCCATATCATGCATTGCACCATCTGCTGCAAAACAACTAGTAGCAAAAAGTATAACAACACATGTAATTAATGCCAAAGTAATAAATAATTTTTTATGCATAAAATTTGCCTCCTTTTTATTAATATATTTGCTAATATTTTTAATAAATTATTAGCAAATAAGATATAATAATAGTATTGAAAAAAAAGAATAAAATATACATAAAATCAAAAAGATATAAATATAAAGTTAAAATAAATTACTTTAATTTTATATTTATAAAAAATAATAAAAATATTAATGTAAGTAATAATAAATTCAAAAGTAAGTGAAAAAATATAGTTATTTTTAAATTGTATTAAATGTAATTTTTTGAAACTAAAAAATACCAAATCTTAATATTTTTATAAGATTTGGTATAAAAATTAAAACCTATTTTTTTAATCTAATTAATATAGCAATTCCTAATAAAATTAATAAAATTCCAATTACAATTAATAATATATTAAGAATATCAGAAATTTGTAATTCACCACTAGACTGACTTCCAGCAACAGTTTGTGTGACTGGTGGAGTAGTAGTTTTATTACCTGTTGAAGATGTATTAGAAGTAGTATTTTCAGAATCTACAGAATTTGTATCGCTATTAGAAGAAGTATTAGATTCATTTGCAGAAGTATTAGAAGTATTTTCTGATGAAGAAGTATTACTTGTATTAGTTGTGTTAGATGTTTCTTCACTATTTG
>CAUWFY010000085.1:0-6120 GCA_963558115.1 uncultured Clostridia bacterium | reverse complement strand
AAAATTGCAATCATCATAATAAATTTTCTTAAATAAAATATATAACCAATAAGGACCTTCATACCACCAATGACCATATAATTCAGCATCATAAGGACACAAAACAATAGGTGGATTTTCTGTATATTGAGCTAAATTATCTATTTGAGAATTTCTAGAATCTAAGAAATGACCAGCTTGCTTTTCAGCAGAATCTTTTGCCCATTGTACATTATAATAGTCTTTAAATTCACTTTTTCCAGTAATTCTATAATATTTAATACCTGTATGAACTCTAACTCCATTATGAGCTATATATGGCTTGATATAATCATAATCAGCTTCATAACCTATATCACGATAAAATTCACGATAATTGAAATCACCAGGATAACCATTTATTGAACTCCATACTTGCCTAGAAGACTCGATATCTCTACCAAAAGCGATAACTCCTTCTGGTGAAACAATTGGAGCAAAAGTTCCATAAAGTGGTGTAGGGTCAGCATATAAAATTCCATGAGATTCTGTTATAATATAATCAATTCCAAACTCTTTTAAATATTTATCTGCTTCAGGTACATAACCACATTCAGGAAGCCAAATACCTCTAGGTTTTCTTCCAAAATATTTTTCATATGTTTGCACACCAACTGCAATTTGGGCTTTTACTGTTTTTTCATTAACATATAAAATAGGAAAATAACCATGTGTAGCACCACAAGTAATTATCTCTAAAACACCTATATCTTGAAAGTGTTTAAAAGCATTTATTAAATTACAATTATAAACATCTTTAAATAGATGTAAGTCATTAGAATATCTATCAAAATAATAATGAGAAAGTTTATTTAATCTTTCATCACCAGCTGTCCTTTTAATTTCTTTTTCTGATAATTCTATTAATTTTTTTAGGTAATTAATATATTTTTTTTGTAGTAATTTATTATCTAACATAGAAAGTAGAGGAGGAGTCATTGACATTGTTATTCTAAAATTAACTCCTTCATCTACTAATTTTTGAAAATTTGTTAATAATGGTATATATGTTTCAGAAATGGCTTCATACAACCAAGATTCTTCTAAATAATCATCACTTTCTGGATGATGAATAAATGGAAGATGAGCATGAAGTACAAAACTTACATAACCTTTTTTCTCTTGCATTTAATTATTTCTCCTTTGCTTATTTTTTATTGGACAGAAAATATTATTTTTATCTTGAACTTATAGAAGTTTTTCAATAAATAACAACAACTATAAGTGTCTTAAAAAAGCCCCTCAGTTTTTATAATATAACAAACAAAAGAGACATTTGAGTACATTCTCAAGTGTCTCAAATTATTTGAATTGAGATGAAGAAAATCCAGATGATGGATTTCCAGAAGAAGGGTTTGATAAATCAAAGATATCTTCAATATTTTCATCTTTGTAAATTGCCTTATATAGGTCATAAATATTATAAATTTTTCCCATATTTCTCATAAATGAAATATTAGCACTTATTTTTTTATTAGTTACAACACCTGTTTTAGTATTTTTAAAATAAACCATATTTTGATTTTTATTAAATAAGACATGGTCATTTGGAACTTTTATCTCATTTGAACTAGAAATATATATGTAATTAGTATTTTCTTTTTTTTCTAATTTTGCAATAGGACGTCTGCCTAATTCAATTCTATAATCACATTTTGCATCATTTATATGTAAATACCAGCTATTGGCAAAATCATTTATATCAACTTCAAAACTGTAATTTAAAGTATCATTATAAACAATTAATACAGGTTTAGTATTTTCAAAGAAATTTTCTCCATATTGTTTTTTATAATTATTTCTATCCTTATCAGAAATATCCCAATAAATAAATAGATTATTAGGAGTTTGCGCCAATACTTTTACAACAGTTTGATTATATCTGTAAGGTAAATCATAATATTCTATAATATTTGCTTTTTTACTTTTTGAAGTTTTAGAAATAGAAGCTTTTGAATTTACTTTTTTGATACTTTTGTTTGTAGTTGAAGACGATTTCTTCGATGTTGAAGAAGTTTTTTTACTTTTTACATTTTTTGATGTAGTAGTTATAGAAGTTCTAGTAGCAGAATTCTTTTTTACATTTTTATTTGTTTTTTTGTTTTCTGAAGTAGAAACATTATTTAATTTTGTGGTATTTTTAGATAAGCTTTTAGATGAATTTTTAGTGTTTTTAGGTGTGCTTTTTGTTGTAGTATTATTTTTTATTTCATCTGTTTCTTTAGTTTTTCTTGGCATTATTAATCCTCCTATGTATATCTCTTTATTATAAATAATATCTTATACTAAAAATAAAATAAATTCAAGTATAATATTAAGTTTTTGTAGATTTTTTGTAATATGTATAAAATTATAGTTCTTAAAGGGAAAAAATAGAAAAGCATAAGTTAATTTCTTCAATATTATAAGAGGATTAATGAAGAATATGAGAATAAAGAAATATCTTTATAAAAGCTCGACAAAAAATAATAAATATGCTAATATAATTATAGTGTTAATTTATATTGGGGTATAGCCAAGTGGTAAGGCAGGTGGCTCTGACCCATCGATTTCGTAGGTTCGAATCCTACTACCCCAGCCAAACAATAATTTTACAAACAAAACTTGTTTAAATATATAGATATTAATAAACAAATATTAATGGAGGATACTTATGAAAAAAAATGAAAGAGGAGTAACTTTAATTACATTAACTATTACTATAATAGTATTGATAATATTGGCATCAGTAGGAGTTACAAGTGGAATATCTACAATCAATTCATCAAAATTAGCAAAGTTTACAACAGAAATGAAAAAAATGCAGGTTAATGTTAATGAATTATATAATAGTTGGAAAATAGGAGAAAAGGTAACATTAGGAAATATAGAATATATTGGAGATGAAATTTTAAATATAGGTAAAGATTTATTATCAGTACAAGAGAAAGTAAATGTTGTATTTAAGCCACAATCAGAAAATGGTTCAGGAATAACAGAAACAGAAGGATATAGATATTTTGACTTAGAAACATTAGAAACTTTAGGAATTGAAAATATGCAACAAGAATTTTTTGTGAATATAAAGAAAAGAAGTATTATAAGTGTAGAAGGAATAAAAAATAAAAATATAATGAGTTATACTTTAGAACAATTACCTGATGGATTATATAATGTAGAATATACACCGATATTAAATGAAATAGTAGATTTTGATATTAGTGGAAAATATTTATCAGATGGAAAAGGAAGAATTGATATATTTAATATTACTTACAATGGTCCAATAAATAAATGGAAAGTTAGATATAGAATACAAGGTAAAGAGAGTTGGCAAATTACAGAAGAATTTACTGGTAATGAAACTGAAATAGAGGTTGATAAAGTAGGGACTTATGAAGTACAAGTATATCATGGAGAACAAGCAATTTCAGATTTAAAAGAAGTAACAATAAAATAATTTATTAAAAAATAGCCAATTAAGAATGAAAATTATAAATTGGTTATTTTTTGTATGTGAAAAAATTAATTTTTATTTTATATTGAAATTTTATACTAGCATTTTTATAAAATAACAAAGATATAAAAAAATATATTGAGATTAGTTAGAAGAGATTAAAAAAGGATTTTATTTATAATTTTTAAATAATTAAAATTATGAAAACCATCAAATTTTCTTTACTTTTATAGAGTTTTGCTATATAATATACAAGAATAAAATAGGGATTAATAGTATAAAAGTATTTAATCTTTTATAACTATAGATTGACTTTGAACTAAGTAAGAAAGGAATGAATTGTATAATGCAAGAAAATAATCAAGAACAAGAATTAGATTTTAACCATTTAATGCAAATAAGAAGAGAAAAATTATCAGAATTACAAGAACAAGGAAAAGACCCATATGAAATAACAAAATTCGTTAGAACAAATACAGCTGGAGAAATAAAAGCAAATTATGAAGAGTTTGAACAAAAAGATGTAACAGTAGCAGGAAGAATAATAGCTAAAAGAATAATGGGAAAAGCATCATTTTGTACAATACAAGATTGTGATGAAAAAATACAAAGTTATGTAAGTATAAATGACTTAGGAGAAGAAAGTTATAAAGCATTTAAAACTTGGGATATAGGAGATATTATAGGAATAACAGGTTTTGTATTTAAAACAAGAACAGAAGAAATATCAATACATGCCAAAGAAGTGACATTACTTTCAAAATCTTTAAGACCATTACCGGAAAAATTTCATGGACTAAAAGATCCAGATTTAAGATATAGACAAAGATATACTGATTTAATAGTAAATCCAGAAGTAAAGCAAACTTTCTTAATTAGAAGCAAAATAATCAGTAATATAAGAAACATTTTAAATGAAAAAGGATTCTTAGAAGTTGAAACACCAATATTAAATACTATTTCAGGAGGAGCTACTGCAAGACCATTTATAACACATCATAATTCATTAGATATAAACATGTACTTAAGAATAGCATTAGAATTAAACTTAAAAAGATTAATAGTAGGTGGATTTGACAAAGTATACGAATTAGGAAGAGTATTTAGAAATGAAGGAATGGATATTAGACATAATCCAGAATTTACAATGCTTGAACTATATTCAGCATACCAAGACTATAATGATATGATGGATATAACAGAAGAACTATTCTCAAGAACAGCAAAAGATGTTTTAGGAACAACAAAAATAACATATCAAGGACAAGAAATAGACTTAACACCGGGTTGGAAAAGAATAACAATGATAGAATCTATAAAAGAAGTAACAGGAATAGACTTTAATGAAATAAATACAGATGAAGAAGCAGTTAGCCTAGCAAAAGAAAGAGGAATCGAAATACCAGATAAAACAAAAGAAACAAGAGGGGATGTTATAAGCCTATTCTTTGATGAATATGTAGAAAAAACACTAATACAACCAACATTTATATATGATTATCCAGTTGAAATATCACCATTAGCAAAAAAATCTGTAAAAGATAAAAGATTAACAGAAAGATTTGAAGTATTCATAGGAGGAAGAGAATACGGAAATGCATTCTCAGAACTAAACGACCCAATAGACCAATATGAAAGATTCAAAAAACAAGTAGAAGCAAGAGACGCAGGAGACGAAGAAGCAGGAATGATGGATGAAGACTATATTCAAGCACTAGAAATAGGATTACCACCAACAGGAGGACTTGGAATTGGAATAGACAGATTTGTAATGCTATTAACAGATGCTGCATCAATAAGAGATGTATTATTATTTCCAACAATGAAACCACTTAATAATAATTAATAAGTTCTAATAAAATTTTATCAACTAAAATTAGATTTTTAATAGTGAATGAAACTTAAAAAGTGCAACATTACAAAAATATGCAAATGTTGCCTTTTAAATTATGAAAAAAGAAAAGGGATGTATAGTAAATTTAATTTCGTAAAAAACGAAAAACTAACATATATCAACATTTCAAACTTAGCAAATGTTGAAGAAGGAGAGAAATAGAAATGTTCAACTTTTCATTTGATAAAAGAATTATATATATAATATTAGGAATAATGGTGCTATCTATGGTAGTCCAATATGTTTCAAATCCAGGAATGCTAATATCATTATTAGTTAGTATACCAGGAGTTTTAATAGCAATAACTTTCCATGAATTTGCACATGCATTTGTTGCTGACAAATTAGGAGATGATACTGCAAGAAGAGAAGGAAGATTAAGTTTAAATCCCTTTGACCACTTAGACCCAGTAGGAACTTTGCTATTATTATTTGCAGGGTTTGGTTGGGGAAAACCAGTACATGTAAATCCTACAAATTATACAAGAAAAATGTCTATGGAAAAAGGAGAAGCATTAGTATCTGTTGCAGGACCTGTAATGAATTTTTTATTAGCAATTGTTTTTGCTATAGTGTATTGTTTAATATATAAATTTGCTGGTGTATCTTTCTTGTCATCATCAATAGGAGAAGTGGTAATGCTATTAATATCAACAACAATATCAATCAATATAGGCTTAGGAGTATTTAACTTAATTCCATTACCACCATTAGATGGTTCAAAAATAATAATGCCACTTTTACCATATAATGCAAAACAATGGTTTATAAA
>CAUWFY010000084.1:0-6200 GCA_963558115.1 uncultured Clostridia bacterium | reverse complement strand
GAAAAAAATACATATGTACCTGTTACTGATAATATCATTGTTATCATAATTATAATTCCACCCATTGTTGGTGTTCCTTGTTTTTTTAAATGTGATTTTGGACCATCATCTCTTTCAATTTGCCCTACTTTCATTTTTTTTAATATTGGTATTATTATTAATCCTAAAATTATTGCTATTACAAACGATATAATTAATATCTCTGTTTCAAAATTCACCTTAATCCAACCTTTCCTTATGTCTTATGTATTTTATTTATTTTTTTCACTTGTTTTTTGCATTTTTTCAATTATTTCTTTTACAATTTCTCTTTCGTCATAATGTTTCTTTTCATTATTAACTTCTTGATATGTTTCATGTCCTTTTCCAGCTAGTATTATTATATCTCTTTTATTTGCCATTTTTATAGCTTTTTCTATTGCTGCTGTTCTATCTACTATAACTTCATATTTTCCTTTTGTTTTTGATATTCCTTCTTCTATTGCTTTTATGATATCTTCTGGTTTTTCAGTTCTTGGATTATCTGATGTTATTATAGTATAATCTGCTACTTTTCCTGAGATTTCTCCCATTATTGGTCTTTTGCTTGAATCTCTATCTCCACCACATCCAAATACTGATATTACACTTCCTCTTGTATAACTTTTTGTTGCTTGTAAAATATTTTGTAAACTTTCTGGTGAATGAGCATAATCTATCATTATTGGTAATTCTAATTTATTATCTACCATTTCTGATCTTCCTGGTACTCTAACTTCCAATAATGCTTGTTTAACTATTTCAGGGTCAATACCAAATTTTTGTGCAACACAAATTGCTGCTAATGAATTATATACACTAAATCTCCCAGGTATTCCTGTTTTTACTCTTTCATTTCTATCTTTTATTTTTACTTTAAAATCAACATATGAATTAGTTATTGTTATATCTTTAGCAAGTACATTTGCAAAATTATCTATTCCATATGTAGTTATATTACTTTCTGGAAATAATCTTGGTATTTTTGCTCCATGTAAATCATCTGCATTGGCAATTCCTGTTTTACACATTTCAAATAATTTTAGTTTTGAATTAAAATAGTCTTCCATATCAGGGTGTTCTTTTGGACTTATATGGTCTTCTGAAAAATTAGTAAATATTACTATATCAAATTTACATCCTGCTACTCTATTTAATTTTAAGCTTTGTGAAGAAACTTCCATTACAACTGTTTCTACACCTTCTTCTACCATTTGTGCAAATAATTGTTGTAATTCTAAACTTTCTGGAGTTGTTCTTTCACTATCTTTTAATTTCTTTCCATTTATATATGTCGCAACAGTTCCTATTAATCCTACTTTTTGCCCTGCTTTTTCTAGTATTTCTTTTATCATATATGTTGTTGTTGTTTTTCCTTTTGTTCCAGTTACTCCTATTAACTTAAATTTTGTTGATGGATTGTTATAAAAATTACTTGAAGCTATTGCTAAACCTTCTCTTGTACTTTTTGCCATGATGATTATTGTATCTTCTTTAAATTTTATACTCTTTAAATCACAGCCTTCTTCTACCATTACTGCTATTGCTCCGTTTTTTATAGCATCTTCTATAAAGCTATGTCCATCTACGTTAAATCCTTTTATAGCTACAAATAAATATCCTTCTTTTACCTCATTTGAGCTTTTTGCTATTCCTTTTATTTCTGTATCTAAATTCCCCTTTACTTTTAAATTTTCTAATCCTACTAATATTCTTTTTAATTCCATTTTTTTCAATCCTTTCGGTTACTAATATTCATAAAAAGCAAATTTTTGCTTTTTATCGTTTACATTATATAACTATTTCATTTATTTGTATAGGGTTTTTTGAGTTTTTTTGATAGAGTTTTTTGCCTTATTACATTTTATTAGTTTAATAATTTTTTATGATTTAAAATTATTAAAACTTTTCAAGTTTCATAAAGATAAAATTAAAAATATCCCAATTTTTATATCTTAAACTGGGATATTTTTATTATCTATTCTTCTTTGTTACCTTTAATTTTTAATCTCCATCTTTTATTAATACTTTTATTCTTTTATTTTCAAATATATCTTTATTTTCTTTTTTATTTACTAATTTTTGTATTTCCATTATAAATATAGGCATTATTGATATTCCTAGTGTTATTTTCCATTGTATTCCGAGTTAATTTTACAACATTAAAAATATTTGCCAAAGCTGGTATCAACACTACAATTACTTGTACTATTATTCCTAGGATAAAACTTCCTATTAAAAATTTATTTTCTAAAATTCCTGTTTTAAATATTGATTTTTCACTTTTTATATTAATACTATGTACAAGTTCTAATAAACCTATTGATATAAATGCCATTGTCCTTCCTACATCTAATCCCCAATATTTGTTTCCTATACTAAATGCTATTAATGTTAACATTCCTATCATAATACCTTCTGTTATTATTTTATTCCAAAGACCATCTGCAAACATTCCTTTTTTAGAATCTATTGGTTGTCGCTTCATTATATCTTTTTCTGCTGGTTCTAATCCTAAAGCTATTGCTGGCAATGAGTCTGTTACTAAATTAACCCATAATAATTGAATTGCCAATAATGGTGATTTCATTCCAAGTAATAGTCCTACAAATATTGTTACTATTTCTCCTATATTTGTCGCAATTAAAAAGTGAATTGCTTTTTTGATATTATCATAAATGTTTCTTCCTTGTTTTACTGCTTCTACAATAGTAACAAAATTATCATCCACTAATATCATATCTGATGCATTTTTAGCAACATCTGTACCGCCTTTTCCCATTGCTATTCCTATATCTGCATTCTTTAATGCTGGGCTATCATTAACACCATCTCCTGTCATTGCTACAACTGCACCTGTTTTTTGCCAAGCTTTTACTATCCTTACTTTGTGTTCAGGAGTAACTCTTGCAAATACTGAATAATTCTCTATTTCTTTTTCTAGTACCTCTTGAGGTATTTTATCTAATTCTTGACCAGTTATTGCTTTATCTTTATTTTCTAAAATCCCTAATTTTTCTGCTATTGCCTTTGCAGTTGAAATATGGTCTCCTGTAATCATTACTGTTTTTATTCCTGCTTTTTTGCATTCTTCTACTGCTTCTTTAACTCCTTCTCTTGGAGGGTCTATCATTCCCATTAATCCTACAAAATTTAAATTGCTTTCTATATTTGAAGAATCTATGTTTATTGGTAAATTATCTACATCTTTATATGCTATTGCAATTACCCTTAAAGCCTTATTTGCCATTTGTTCATTTTCTTTTTGGATTTTTGTTCTATCTATGCTAATACATCTATTTAATAATACATCTGGTGCTCCTTTTGTTATAATCCTATATTTATTTTTTTCTAGCTTATGAATTGTTGTCATCATTTTTCTATTAGAATCAAATGGAAGCTCATTAATTCTTGGCATTAATTTATATAATTCTTCTTTATTTTTACCATTTCTTGTTGCTACATCTACAATTGCCATTTCAGTAGGTTCTCCTAAAATTTCAATTTTCCCTTTTTTATTATATACCTTACAATCTGTACACATTGTTCCTAATTCCATTATAAAACTTGGATTTGATGCTTTTATTTCTACTACTTTCATTTTGTTTTGAGTTAATGTTCCTGTTTTGTCTGAACATATTACTTTACTACAACCTAGAGTTTCTACTGCTGGTAATTTTCTTATAATACTATTTCTTTTAGCCATTTTTGTGACACCTATTGATAAAACTATTGTAACTATCGCAGGTAAACCTTCTGGGATTGCAGCAACTGCCAGTCCTACTGATGTCATAAACATTTCCATTGGGTCTATATTTTTTATTAATCCTATTACAAAGATTATTAAGCATATTATTAAACATACTACACCTAATATTTTTCCAACTTGATTTAATTTCTTTTGTATTGGAGTTTCTGGTGCTTCATTTTCTATAATCATATTGGCAATTTTTCCAACTTTTGTATCCATTCCTGTTTCTGTAACTATGGCTTTTGCATGACCATTAACTACTATACTTGCCATAAATACCATATTTACCATATCACCTAATGCTACTTTTTCTTTACAAATTTTACTTGCATCTTTTAATACTGGTACAGTTTCTCCTGTTAAACTTGATTCTTCAACTTTAAAATTAAAACATTCTAATAATCTACAATCTGCTGGAATATAATTTCCCGCTTCTAGTATAACTATATCTCCTGGCACCACATCTTCTACATTAATTTCTTTTTCTTGTCCATCTCTAATAACTTTTGTCATTTGTGGTGTCATTTTTTTTAAACTTTCAATTGATTTTTCTGCTTTTGCTTCTTGTAAAACTCCCATAATTGCATTTAGTATTACAATAGCTATTATAATAATTGAGTCAATATAATCATTACTTCCTTCATACCATGCCATTATAGCAGAAACTATTGATGCTATAATTAGAATTATAATCATAAAATCTTTAAATTGTTTTATAACCTTTACCATTAATGTTTCTTTGGGCTTGTCTCTTAATTTATTTTTTCCTTTTTTCTCTTGTATTTTCTTTGCTATAACCTCACTTAACCCTATCTTCTCACTTGTCCCAAATTCGTTTAAAATTTTTTCTTTGTCTAAAGTATGCCACATATTTTTCTCTCCTTTGTAAATCAATTTATTAAATTATATGTGACTTTTTATAAATTATTACTCATTTTTCTTTTGAATAGAAATTATAATATTAAAATTATTTTAGCCTTGTATTAATAAAATTACATATAGTTTTCCTTTTTAAATAGCATCAATTTTTTTACTTTATTCTATTTGTTTTTTAATTTAACAATATTTTAAATAAACAAAAAAGATAAAACACAACATTCTATGTTTTATCTTTTTTATACTTCTTAATCTTCTTTATTTACATCTTTTAATAATTCTAACTGTGAAATTAAAAGTGATTCCATTTTTGCTTTATATATATCAAATTGTTTTTTTATATCATCTAATTCTCTTTTCTTTGCTATAATTTCATTTTCTAAATCATCAGCTTGTTTTTTTGCAGAACCTTTTGCTTCATTTATTATTTGATCAGCTTGTTGCTTAGCAACATTTTTAATATCTTCAGATGTTTTTTGAGCCATCACAAGTGTATTTTGTAATGTAGCTTCTATGGTTTTATATTGTTCTAAACTTTTATTTAATTCCTCAACTTTTGTTCTTAATTCTGTTATTTCCTTATAATTTTTACTATAATCTTCTGTTAAATCATCTAAAAAGTCATCAACTTCTTCTACGTTGTACCCATTCATCATTTGTTTTGAAAACTTTTTATTTTCTATATCTAATGGTGTAATCATTTTTTCCTCCTTCAAGAAAAAATATAAAATATATTTATATTTTTCTTTATCTATTATAGATATGTTCTATAAATTTTTGTTATTTATAAGTTAAAGTTTATCTTTATATTACCTTATACACTTATTAACTCTTTTAGTTTATTCCATTATTTTTTAACCATGAAACAGATAGTTTACTTTTTATTTCTTCTCTAGCCATTTCATTTGTTATTTCATAATTTGATGGTGCAACTAAAAATATTGAATTAGATACTTTTTGGATATAACCATCTAATGCATATACTCCACCACTAATAAAATCTACAATTCTTCTAGCTACATCTTTATTTACATATTCTAGATTAACTATTACAGATTTTCTTTCTTTTAAAAAGCTACAAATTTCATCTGATTGTTCAAATGCTGTAGGTTGTGAAATTACCATTTTAATTGCATTTGTTTGTGTTTGTTGTTGTGGCATATTTACAACTTTATTTTTCTTTCCAAAGAATCTTCTATCTTCTGTGTCCATTTCTTCTTCTTCGTCTTCATAATCATATATATTTTCATCATCATATTCTTCTGGTTCTGCTGTATCCATTCCAAATAAGTCCCACACTTTATTCATTAATGCTCCTGACATAAAAAAACCTCCTAAATTACTTCCTTTGTATTATTTTTATCATTTTTCCTAAGTATCTACTTTTTTTTCAATATTGTCAATACTTTTTAATAATGTAATTTATTTTTAATATTTTTGTAATATTTTTGTAATATTCTATTCTTTAATTTTACTCATATCTGGATTTAATACAATTTCGTCATATAATGTTATTTTTTTATATGAAATTATTTCATTACTTGAAAATCCTAAT
>CAUWFY010000083.1:0-6216 GCA_963558115.1 uncultured Clostridia bacterium | reverse complement strand
CTTCTGCTCTTGTTTTTGTACTTTGTGTACCTTGTCTTTGATTAGCTAAATAATTTACTAATACACTGTGAACTATTGCTTCATTTGGTTCAATTCCAAATACGCTTTCTGCTAATTCTATATCACTTACTTTTTTACCTTTCATGTCTAATACATCTACTTTTGGCATTTTTTTCTTCCTCCTTCCTTCTATTTACTAGCCTTTATAGCTGATTTTACTTTTAATATTGCTCCTTTTGGTCCTGGAACACTACCTTTTACTAAAATTACATTTTTGTCCATGTCAACTTTTACTACATCTAAGTTTTGTATTGTAACAGTAACTCTTCCCATATGTCCTGGTAATTTTTTACCTTTGAATACTCTACCTGGTGTTGATGTAGATCCCATTGAACCTGGTCTTCTATGATACATAGAACCATGTCCCATTGGTCCTCTGTGTTGTCCATGTCTTTTGATAACACCTTGGAATCCTTTTCCTTTTGATGTTCCTTGAACATCTATTTTTTCTCCAGCTTCAAAAACATCTGCTTTAAGTTCATCTCCAACTTTAATTTCTTCTATTGAATCAACTCTGAATTCTCTTAAATGTTTTTTGTTAGCTAATTTTGCTTTTGCAAAATGTCCTGCTTCTGGTTTGTTGATATGTTTATCTTTTATATCTCCAAATCCTAATTGAACTGCATTGTAACCATCTGTTTCTACTGTTTTAACTTGTGCTACAACACATGGTCCAGCTTCTATAACTGTTACTGGAATAACATTTCCTTTTTCATCAAAGATTTGTGTCATTCCAACTTTTCTTCCGATTATTCCTTTTTTCATTTTTTTATTTCCTCCTAACTATTGGCTGATAATATTTAATATGTATATTTGTTTTTTATTTATCAGCTTGGTTTTGATGCTACATTTTTATTTGTAGTTTTATTCGAATTTTAAACAATAATTAATATAAATAGTTCTCATATTACATTATTTATTGTCTTTCATTGTTTTTATTCTACATTTTATATTTGTAGACTAAATCAAATTATTTTAATTTTATTGAAATTATAATTTTATTTCAATATTAACACCAGCTGGTAATTCTAATTTCATTAAACTATCAACTGTTTTTTGTGTTGGGTAAAGAATATCAATAACTCTTTTATGTGTTCTCATTTCAAATTGTTCTCTTGAATCTTTGTATTTGTGTGGAGAACGTAAAATTGTTACAACTTCTTTTTGTGTTGGTAATGGAATAGGACCTGAAACTTTTGCTCCTGTTTTTTTAGCTGTTTCTACTATCTTTTCAGCAGACTGATCTAAAATTACATGGTCATAAGCTTTTAATCTTATTCTTATTTTTTCACTTGTTGCTACTTGTTTTGCCATTGTAATTTTCCCTCCTTCTTAAAAATTATTTTTTGTTTGCAATAGCTATAATTGCTATCTAAATTACCGTGGCAAGTTAAAACGCACTCTGGTGTTTTTAATGTTACTTTTATAAAAAGACTTTGTAACTACCTAAATCATAACCTTTAAATAGTTTCTACGGGTCTTTAATAAGTAACATTAATTTGTATAAATAAAACCCAAAATATGCATGATAATTCTGGGATAAGTGCTATTTTTATAAAACTTACCGCCTGGTCTCTGCCATGACATACTCCACCAAAGTTCCCTCCATCTCTATTGTTTCAAGAGATGTAGCCACATTTGGCTTCTTCGCTTAATTCATGCTTTTATATTATATAATGTTTTTTAGGAAAAGTCAACCATTTTGGGATATTTTCCTAAAAAATGATTTTGGGGTCGGAGTGATTTTTCACTCCGACCCCAAAATCATTTTAACAATCATCTACACTTCCATTATTATTGGAATTATCATAGGATTTCTTTTTGTTTTCATAAAAATATAATCTCTTAAATTCTCTCTAGCTGCTGTTTTTATTGTTGCCCAGTCACGAATTCCTCTTTCTTCGCATTTTTTGATTTCATGTCTAACTACTGATTTTACATCATCCATTAAATTTTCTGATTCTTTTACATATACAAATCCTCTTGAAATAACATCTGGACCTGCAACTACTTCTCCTGTTGATGCATCCATAGTTAAAACTATAACTATTAAACCATCTTGAGATAAATGTTGTCTATCTCTTAAAACTATATTTCCAACATCTCCAACACCTAATCCATCTACAAGAACTCTTCCACTTTGTACTGATGAAGTAAATTCTGCTCCTTCTTCATTAATTTCTAGAATTCTTCCGTTTGACATCATAATAATATTATCTTTTTCCACTCCCATGCTTTGAGCTGTTTCACTATGTGCTATTAATTGTCTATATTCTCCATGGACTGGTATGAAGTATTTTGGTTTAGCTAATGCTAAAATTAATTTTTGTTCTTCTTGGCAAGCGTGTCCTGAAACATGTATTGCTTCTAGTGAACTATATACAACTTCTGCTCCTATTTGCATTAAGTCATCTATTACTTTTGATACAAATTTTTCATTTCCTGGTATTGGTGTTGCTGATATAATTACTAAGTCATTTGGTGTTATTTTTACTTTTCTGTGATCTCCTGCTGCCATTCTTGTTAGAGCTGACATTGGTTCTCCTTGACTTCCTGTCGTAATTATCACTAGTCTTTCATCAGGATAATTTGATATCATATCTATATCTATAAATATGTTTTCTGGACATTCAATATAACCTAGTTCTCTTGCAGTCTCTATCATATTTATCATGCTTCTTCCACATACTGCAATTTTTCTATCATATTTTACTGCTGCATTAACTATTTGTTGTACTCTATGAACATTTGATGCAAATGTTGCAACTACAATTCTCTTTGTACAATGTAAGAATAATTTATCAAAAACTTCTCCTACTGATCTTTCTGACATTGTAAATCCTTTTCTTTCAGCATTTGTACTATCTGACATTAAAGCTAGTATTCCTTCTTTTCCTAATTCAGCTATTCTTCCAAAGTCCATTATTTTTCCATCTATTGGTGTATAATCAACTTTAAAATCTCCTGTATGCAATACTGTTCCTGCTGGTGTTGTTATAGCTAACATTACTGAATCTGGAATACTATGTGAACTTCTTATAAATTCTATTTTAAAATTCTTTCCTAATTCTATTGTTTGACCTTGTATTACTTCCTTTAATTTTGTGCTTCTTAATAATTTATGTTCTTCTAATTTGTTTCTAATCAATCCTGCTGTTAATCTTGTTGCATAGATTGGTATATTTATTTTCTTTAATAAATATGGTACTGCTCCAATATGGTCTTCATGTCCGTGTGTTATTATTAATCCTTTAATTTTATCCACATTTTTTTCAAGGTATGTTATATCTGGAATTACTAAGTCAATTCCTAACATATCATCTTCTGGGAATGATAATCCACAGTCTACTACTATAATCTCATTTTCATATTCAAATACTGTTATATTTTTCCCTATTTCATGTAGTCCACCTAATGGTATAATTTTTAATTTTGATTTCTTAAATATTGAATTATTTTTTTTGTTATTTTTGTTTACTCTTGGTTTTCTTGTTGTTTTTGCTTCTTTACTTATTTCTTTATTAGTTCCAGTGTTTAATTCTTTTTTACTTTCTTTTTTTATTTCTTTTATTTCTGTATTTTTTGTTACGTTTTTTTCTTTACTATTGTCTTTATTTATATTTTTATTATATGTTCTTTTTCTTCCTGTTGTTTTGATTCCTCCTTCTCTAGTTTTTCTTGCTGTTTTCTTTTTTATCTCTTTATTTTTTACTTCTTCTGTCATAAATACTCCTTTCAATTTTATAATTTCTTGTCTTATAATTAATTTTATTAAATCTCTAAAAAAACTAGTTAAAAAACTAATTTGCCCTAATTTATTATATATATTTTTCTAAATATTTTAAATGTATTATATCTCGCCTTAATACATTTTTACTTAATAAATTCCGTTCTCTCTTATTATTCTTAATTTCTCATATAATATGCACTTTGCATCTCTATTTTGTGCATTTATATTATTTAGGTTTATTTAATAAAATCTCATCTTTTTAGCTTTTTTAAGCTAACAACTGTTTTTTATTATAATATATTTTTTGACTCTTGTCAAATGTTTTATGTAAATAGTCGTAAGAGGCTTTTCCTCTTACGATTTTTATATTTCCATTTGTGTCCCTAAAAATGTTGCTGCTGATTGTGCTACTTTCTTTTCAACTTCATTCATTTTGCTATTCGCTTCTTTAGATATTAATATTACAGTTCCTATTGTATCTCCATTTGAAATAATAGGATATACTACTTGCGAATTATACTTTCTTTCTTTATTATCATTTTTGGTTATCGGCATTGAAACATTACTATTTTCGTTACTTGCATAAATTCCTTTATCTTCCATAAGTTGTTCAAGTTCTGGACTTACATCTTGTTCCAAAAATTCTTTTTTTGATCCTCCTGAAACTGCAATTATTGTATCTTTATCAGTAATACAAGCTATATGTCCTGTTGTTTTTGAAAGTGTTTCTGCATAACCAGATGCAAATTCCGAAAGTTCTCCTATTGGGGAATATTTTTTCAGTATTACTTGTCCCTCTCTATCTGTGAATATTTCTAACGGGTCTCCGCTCTTTTATTCTTAAGGTTTTTCTAATCTCTTTAGGTATTACTACTCTTCCTAAATCATCTATTCTTCTTACAACACCAGTTGCTTTCATAATTATCCTCCCTTTTTTGTTTTCTATAATTTTGTTTATATTGTTATTATTTCTTTTTGTTGCTTTTTTATTCATTTTTTGTCAAAAAAAAAGATTAGTATATATTATAAAAACCTTCTTATGACATTTTTATCATAAGAAGGCTTTATTAAAATTATTCTGTTTTCTATTCTTTATGGTATTATTTATAATATTTTTCTTTTATCCAGTTATCTCTTCTTCGCTCTTTTCTTCTTTCTTAGGCAAAAAACTTAATTTATATTTATCTAATATATATCCTAAGTTTGCTGAAAATTCTTTTAACATTACATTTTTTATACTTGGGTCTTTTCCTTTTAGATAGTCATCAATTACTTGTTTTAATTGTTTAATATTTTTCATTTCTGGTTCTATTTCTTTTGTATATTTATCTGCTCTATTAGCCAATTTTTCTTTAATTAATACAATATCTTCATTACTTGCACATGAAATTCTTTGAAACATTTGATATGAATCATAATACTTAAATATTGGTACATCCATACATTCTCTATCAAATTTTTCATAGAATTGTTCCATTCTCATAGGTATACATTTGAAAACTTCTTCTGCTTTTTCTTTATACATTTTATCATGTAATTGACCATTTAACATATTGAAATGATTTAATATATCTTCCATATCTTCTGCATCTTCATCAATAGCTATTTTACTTAATTCCTCTTCTACATTTGGACAATATTCTGATTTTAAAGATGCTATATTCATTCCATTAAAAAATACACTTTTTATTGTCTTTAAGTCATAGTCGATTAATTTCTTTTTTACAAAATAACTAAAATAAGCAAATATTTTCACATTATCTATAAGCCTTAAATTACCTTGTTTAACATCCTCAATAATGCTATTTATTACTTTATCAAATTCATCATCTGATATTTTCCAATATTCTTCTGTAAGTAATCTCTTATATCCTGGTAAATTTTCTGTATCAACTGTATTTCTTATTGTTTCCATATTTTCTTTAAACAGTTTCATATCAAATATTCTTGTTCTAATATAATATTCTATAAATTTGAAAAATCTATATTCTGATTTAAAATTATAATAATAATTATTATCAAATTCTTTAATATAAAATTGTCTGTTATCCATCAATATCCTAGAAGATACAAGTATAGATTTATATTCTTCATTATCTTTAATGTTTATAAATTTATCTTTTGTTATTTTTCCAGCTTTTATTTCAAATGAAACAGCTATTGTAAATATTAACATTGTTTGTATAACTCTATGACTTGTATTTGGATAACTTTTACTTACCATTTCATATATTTTCTGAAAATCAGCTAATGCATGTTTTAATATTCTTAAATTTCTTGTTCCGCTTCTTTCAAAAGTTGATATTATTAATCTTGTATTTTCTCTTAAAAATCTTATCAAATCTGGATTATTTTCATATCTCATCAGAATTCCGTTTATGATATAATCAAACTTAGGTGCATATTCAAAAGTTTCACCTATAAGT
>CAUWFY010000082.1:0-6269 GCA_963558115.1 uncultured Clostridia bacterium | reverse complement strand
AGGCAGTAGTCCAACGGTTATCACTTGGATTATTCCAAACACAAATTATAATAGGCCTATTGGTTTGTAAATGTCCGATTATAGATTCATTAGATAAATGAACAGAATCATAATAAAAATCAGAATTTTTGATTCCATAGTTTTTGGATAATTCATTAGACATTTTTTCATAATCCATTACAGGATAATATTTTTTTCTTAAATCTTCAGGCGTATAATTTTTATTATAGCCACTTAAAAGAATTGACATTACAGTTATTCCACAACCGTTCTCCGCCATACTACCATTCCAATATTCATTATTTGCCCATGAAGAGTTACCATTTTGCTTATATTCTTTGTATGTTTTTTTATAATTATTCTTTGTTGTAAATGTCGTAAAATAGCCATCTTTATTTTTAATTTTCTCTTGTCCAATACCAGAATAGTTAGAATTATTATCTAATTTAATTACCCTATATTCCATAATATTAGAAAATTTAAAGTTTTTATCTATTTTATTAAAAAAATCAACATTTATTAAATAATAGATAACACAATATGTACCAATAATTATAAGTAAAATAAAAACTATAAATTTCTTTTTGTTTAATCTTCTATTTCTTGTTTTAGCCATATCTAATTCCTCCTTTTAAAAGTATTATAAATAATTTTTGTATTTTAAATTTTAATATAGACTTAACAATTTCTTAAATTTTTCTTACAATATCAATTAAGTAATGAAAAATATTAAGTGTTGTGTTATAATCGCAATGGAGGAAACAAAAATGAATGTTTTAATTTTAGATGATGAAAAAGAAATAGCAGATTTAGTAGAAGTATATTTAAAAAATGAAAATTATAATATTTATAAATTTTATACATCAGAAGATGCTATAAATTGTATAGATAATGTACCATTAGATCTTGCAGTTTTAGATATTATGATACAAGGAAAAAATGGATTTGAAATATGTAAATATATAAGAGATAAAGGGTTTAAATTTCCAGTTATAATGCTTACAGCTAAAATAGAAGATAATGATAAAATAAAAGGTTTAACACTTGGAGCAGATGATTATATTACAAAACCATTTAATCCGTTAGAATTAGTAGCAAGAGTTAAATCTGCTTTAAGAAGATATAAACAATACAATTCAGATATGAAAACAGATGATATTATAGAAGAAAATGGATTAGTAATAAATAAAAGAGAGCATAAATGTTTATTGTATGATAATGAGATTGACTTAACACCAAGAGAATTTGAAATATTACTTTATTTGATAACTAATAAAGGTAATGTAATAAGTTCAGAAGAGTTATTTGAAAAAGTATGGAAAGAAAAGTATTTTGATAGTAATAATACAGTAATGGTACATATACGAAGAATTAGAAAAAAACTAGGTGAAGACACTAATAATCCTAAATTTATAAAAACGGTTTGGGGTGTAGGATACAAATTTTAACGGGAAGTGAATGTAATGATAATAAATAAACTAATAAAAAAGAAAATACAATTATTTTTATCTTTAATAGCAAATTTAATAGTCGCAACACTAATATCTATCATAGTTTATTTTATAACAGCTTTATTTTTTGAAAATATTTTATCAGAATTGGTAGCTAGATTTAATTATGATTTATATAGCTGGATAGTCTATAATAGAGATATAGTTGTTTACTTTTATATTGGAATTGTTTTAGCTGTAATTATTTATAATTTTATATCAAAATATGTAAATAGTATAAATGAAGTATATAATTCATTAGATTTAATATTAAAAGAAAATAATGAAACAATCAAATTACCAAGTGAAGTAAGTGAATTTACAGAAAAATTAAATGATATAAAAAATGATTATATTATAAGTAAAAATAATGCTAAAGAAGCAGAACAAAAGAAAAATGATTTAATAATGTATATGGCTCATGACTTAAAAACACCACTTACATCTATTATTGGTTATTTAACACTTTTAAATGACGAAAAAAATATTTCAAAAGATTTGCAGGAAAAGTATATGAAAATTGCATTAGATAAATCATTAAGAGTAGAAGAACTAACCAATCAGTTTTTTGATATTACTAGATATAACTTACATGCAATGCCTATAAATAAATCAGAGATAAATATAATATATTTATTAAAACAGTTAATAGATGAATGTTACCCAATGTTAGAAAAAAATAATTTAAAATGCGAACTAAATGCACCAGATAAAGTAATATACTTAGGTGATGGAGATAAACTTGCAAGAGCTTTTGGGAATTTATTAAAAAATGCTATTAGTTATAGTTACAAAAAT
Source organism: uncultured Clostridia bacterium (assembly GCA_963558115.1). GTDB lineage: Bacteria > Bacillota > Clostridia > TANB77 > CAG-508 > CAG-269. The sequence continues at coordinate 3,981 of CAUWFY010000082.1, read as the reverse complement.
ACAAAAATAGAAATTAATGTTGAAGAAAAAAAGAATGGATTGTATATAAATTTTAGAAATAAAGGAGATAAAATACCAAGTTATAAATTAGAACAGATTTTTGAAAAATTTTATAGAGGAGATGAATCAAGAACTAGCGAAACAGGAGGTGCAGGTCTAGGGTTAGCAATAACAAAAGAGATTATAGAACTACATAAAGGTAAAATTAGTATAAAAAACGATGATGAGTATATTGAATTTAATATTGTATTATGAAAATATTGTCAGAATAGATAAATCAAAATTACATATGAAGTATGACAGTAGACTGTTGGTTCCAATTTACAATAAGTAACGATTATATAAATTTAGATTACTAATCAATAATATAATTTCACATTAAAAAATATTTTCAAAATTTTTTAAATTTTAAATAGTTAAAACTCAAAAAATTTTGTGCAAAGTTAATTTTTGATTTAATTCTTAAAAAACGAACATTTGTATAAAATGTTTGCAGATTAATTTTTATATATTATAAACCTATAAAAATATTTTATAACAATATAGACACATCAAAATCAATTTTAAGATATTTTAATGTTTTATCTAATAAGTTATATGTTATAATTAGATATGTAAATTTAAAAAACTAGTATTTATATATAAAACAAGTGCAAATGTTGATTTTTAGCTGTTTATTAAAAATGCTGAAAAATGGTCAAAAAAGTGACACACGAGAATCGATTTTAAGCCGTTTTTATTTTTAAGACTTATAGTTTGTTGTCGGTGAAATACGGCAAATATAGAGAAATAAGCATTTTGAAGATTTTAGATAAAATTTAGATAGAAGATCAGAAATTATAAAAAATTATTGAAAAACAAATTTATAATTAAAGATAAAAATTATTTGAACATTAAATTATATAGATAAAATATTTAAATAGCATAAAATTGATTTTAAAGCGTTATTAAAATAAGATTATATAAGTAATTGGATAACATTAAATAATATTAAATATGCAAAATAAAATAATTATATAATAAGTAAATATATTAAAGCCAAAGGCTTGAAAGTACTGAAATAACTGGGTAGGACTATAATCATAGTCTATATATTTTACTCCTACTCCTTTTTGCACAAAACTTTGATTTTGTGCAATGTTATCAATCCGGAAATAAAGAAAAAGGACTACTCGTCCTCTCTCTTCTCTACTTCTTTTTTATTTAATATCTTTATTAATATTATAAAATTTATTATTGGCAATATTAAAAAATCAAATATTATAAATACATCAGCTAAATGTTTTGACATAATTATTCCCCCTATCTAAATACAACTTTATTATTTTTCTACCATAGTCAAATCTCATAATATATTTAATTTATTTTAAATTTTCTTATTATATATTTTATTTTTGTCATTAGAATCGTTTTTCTTTAATTCAATCACATTATAATATTATCTTTATCTACTATGAAATTATGTATTGAACTAGATGACAATACACATAGAAAGAAAAATAGAATTGAAAGAGATATATTTATTAATAAATTATTTAAAGACTTAGAAATTGATTTATTAAGATATCCTGTTTATAATACTTATTATAAAGAAACATTGAAACGAAGGATATTAGAAAATATAAAAGAACATTATTATGAAGATTAAAATATTTAAAAAAGTATAAAGAACTCTACGATATGAATTCTTTATACTTTTTTCCTAGTCTATATATTTCTTCTTTTCAATAATTCCCCCATCAATATCTTTCAATATCAATTCACTATCATCAATTATCAAATAACTATGAGCTGTATTATTTTTAGGCAAAGATATTGAGCCAGGATTAACAAAAATCAATCCATCTTTTTCTTTTATATATCCTGTATGAAAATGTCCATATACAATAACATCGCCAGTCGGAGGTACTTTATCAATATTATAAATATGACCATGACTAAAAAAGAAATTTACTCCATTTATATTAATTTGAATATTATCTTCAAATTTAAATTCAGAAATCATTTCATCAACTTCTGCATCACAATTTCCTCTTGTGCATATAATAATATCTTTATATTTATTTAATATTTTTGATACTTCCATTGGATTATATTCATCTGTTAAAGAATTTCTTGGTCCGTGATAATATAAGTCTCCTAATAAAATAATTTTGTTAGGATTTTCTTTATTAAGTATCTCTTCTAACTTTTTTGCATAATAATATGAGCCATGTATATCTGATACTACTAAATATTTCATTTTTTACCTCAATATATATATCGTTTTTATTATAAATTTGTTTCAAAATAATACTTTTCTTAATATATATTTTTGTGCCAATTAAATTAGCTAAATAAATATTAAGTTTATTTTAATAAAGTAAATACTTTTATAATTGTTTATTTAAACTTTTTCAAATAACTATCCATTTTTTCAACAAATTCTTCATTATTCTTAGTTTTTGTCATTTCACTAATAACTTCTTCAGTTACTTCTGCAACTGACATACTGTTCATAGCTTTTCTTAAAGCAAAAACAGTTTCTTTTTCTTGTGGTGTCAATAATAAATCTTCTCTTCTTGTTCCTGATTTATTTATATCTATTGCTGGGAATATTCTTCTTTCTGAAAGTTTTCTATCTAAATGAACTTCCATATTACCTGTTCCTTTAAACTCTTCAAATATAACATCATCCATTCTACTTCCTGTGTCAATTAATGCTGTTGCTAATATTGTTAAACTTCCTCCAAATTCAATATTTCTAGCTGCACCAAAGAATTTTTTAGGTTTATGTAAGGCTGCTGGATCAATTCCTCCTGATAAAGTTCTTCCTGAAGATGGAATAACTAAATTGTAGGCTCTAGTAAGTCTTGTAATACTATCTAATAATATAACAACATCTTTTCCTTGTTCTATTAATCTTTTTGCTCTTGCTAATACCATTTCTGCTACTTTAACATGATGTTCTGGTAATTCATCAAAGGTTGAGTGTATAACTTGACCTTTGATTGATCTTTTCATATCAGTCACTTCTTCAGGTCTTTCATCTATTAATAAAACTATTAGCTCTACCTCTGGATTATTTTGAGATATGCTGTTAGCAACTTTTTTTAGTAATGTTGTTTTTCCTACTTTAGGTGGTGCAACAATCATTCCTCTTTGACCTTTTCCTATTGGACACATTAAATCTATAATTCTTGTAGCATAATCATTTGATGTAGTTTCTAATTTTAGTCTTTCATTTGGATAGATTGGTGTTAATTCATCAAATCTTTTTCTTTTCATTGCTTTTTCTGGATGTTCACCATTTACTTCTCCAACAAATATTAATGATGGGAATTTTTCTCCTTCTCTGTAACGAGAAATTCCTTTTATAATATCTCCTGTATCTAAGTTAAATCTTCTTACTTGAACCATTGAAACATACACATCTTTTTCACTTGATAAAAAGTTTTCTCCTCTTAAAAATCCATAACCATCTGGCAATATATCAAGTATTCCTTCAACGATTTCATCACCATCATTAGTCAATTTATAGTCTATTATTCTATTTCCATTTTCATCATATTGCTTTTCTACTGTTTCTTTATCATTGGTTTCATTATTTGATTTACTGTTCTTACTATAATCTTCACTTTCTTCTTGTAGATAAGCCTCTGGTAAAGATATTTGCTTTAATATGTCAATTAGTTCTTCTTTTTTTAATTTTGATATATTTTTTATATTACATTCTTTTGCAATTTTTTTTAAAGTTAATAAGTTCATTTCTTCTAAATTTGGCATAAATCCTCCTTATTTAATTGATTCAATTTTGTTTTTGGAAATCTTGTGAATACTTTTTAAGATTTTAAATATGGTACATTATAACATATTTTGGAAAAAAAGAAAAGAAAATTTGCAAAAAAATGGGAAAATATCAAACTAAAGATTATTTTCCCTGATCAATAAATACTTTTTCATTAGGATGATACATATCTAGTTTTTCTCTTGCCATTTCTT
>CAUWFY010000081.1:0-6315 GCA_963558115.1 uncultured Clostridia bacterium | reverse complement strand
TATGTAGTATCATTATAACCTACATCAACCCTTTTAATAGCAACTGGCATTATAGGACTCTTAAATTTTTTTAAAGCTTTTAAATATTCAATTCCTAAAATATTATTAGGATTTGATAATACATTAGTAAATCTTCTTATATCTTGTAGATACATAAGTAAAGCATTTTCACGAGCTTTAGGATAGGATAACCCTTTACTTAATTCATGAGATAATATATTTTTATATTCTTTAGGCTCTCTATATAAAGTGTCAGCAATAATATTTAAAGTTGAAATATCATCTGTTTCAGCACCGAAAGATAAATAATCAACAACATTTAAAGAGTTCAATATTTTAATAGCTCCTTCGGCAAAATTTTCAGCACTGGAAATTGAATATAATAAAGGGAGTTCTATTACCAAATCAATACCATTTTTTAAAGCAATTTCAGCTTTTGACCATTTATCAATTAAAGATGTAGAACCTCTTTGTGTAAAATTTCCAGTTATAATAGCTATTTTATAATCAGCATTAGTTAATTTTAAAGAATTTTGTAAGTGATATAAATGACCATTATGAAATGGATTATATTCAGCAATAATTCCAAGAACTTTTCCCATATTAGTAAATCCTTTCTATTAATAAAATATAAATTTTAAGTTTTTATTTGAGAAAATTTAGAATATTTATTATTACTTAAAAAATTAATTTATTTTATAAATATAGCTAAAAATTCAATATTACCAATGTTTTTGATAAAAAATACTTAAAACTTAAAATATAAATATGTTGTATAATTTGTAAATTACTGATATAATATTATCATAAAAAAAATGAAAAAACAAGAAAAAGAGGTATATATGGAAAAGGTAATAATATATACAGATGGAGCTTGTTCAGGAAATCCGGGACCAGGAGGATGGGGCTCTATTTTAATGTATAAAGGAAATAAAAAAGAAATATCAGGAGGAAAGAAAGATACTACTAATAACATAATGGAATTAACAGCGGTAATAGAAGGTCTAAAAATGCTCAAATTTCCTTGCGAAGTGGAACTATATAGTGATAGTGCTTATGTAGTTAATGGATTTAATCAAGGATGGATTTATAATTGGGTAAAAAATAACTGGAAAACTTCAGGAAAAGAACCTGTGAAAAATAAAGAAATATGGCAAGAACTTTATGAATTAACTAAGATTCACAAAGTAAAGTTTATAAAAGTAAAAGGTCATAGTGATAATGAATTTAATAACAGATGTGATGAATTAGCAAGAAATGCAATAAAACAAACAAATTAAATCTTAAATGTATGATTAAGACAAATTAGCAGAAAATGCAATAAAAAATTAAATTAAAGTTTAAATATAAGTATATCATTTAAGATAAATATAATAGAATATAAAGATTTAATTTATTATGAAGGGTTTATAGGTAACCTTTTGAAAACCTAAATATATATAATAAGGAAGAAAAAATGTTAGCTGAACAATTAATTTTTACAGTCATATCACTTGCGATTTTTGTATATACATTTTTCAAAATGATAAGAAAAAATGATACAAGCTATGTGATAATTTTAATATTAGAAGCTCTAGGAATAGCTTTAAACTTTATAGAATTTTCTTTTACTATAAATTTAAATATTGTATTAGATATTGCAAAATATGTATTATCAATCTTAATTCCAATAATAGCTACTATATTAGAAACAAGAGGAATTACTTTATTAGAAATTATAAATACAACTAAGGCAAAGTTTTATTTAACAATAGGAAATAACAAAAAAGCAAAAGAAGCCTTAATAAAATTAATAACTAAAATGCCAAATAGTTATAAAGGACATAAATTATTAGCAGAATTATATGAAAAAGAAGGTGGGATGAGAAAAGCAATAGATGAATATGTTCAAGCTATTGATATAAACAAGAAAGATTATAATTCTTACTATAAAGTTGCAGAATTATTAGATAATTTAGATAAAAAAAATGAAGCATCAGAAATGTTATTTAATTTATTAAATATAAAACCAGATATGTATAAAGCAACGATACTTTTAGGTGATATATTAATTGAAAAAGAAAGATATAAAGATGCTACAAATATTTATCAAGAAGCTTTAAGGTTTAATCCAATGAGTTATGACATAAATTACAATTTAGGGATTGCTTATACAATGCTAAATGATTTTCAAAATGCAAAGATATGTTATGAAAAAGCAGCAGAAATAAATACATTAGCACATAATTGTAAATATGCATTAGCAGAAATTGCATTGATATATAAAGAGTTAGATGAAGCAGAAAGAAGATTTTTAGAAGCAATAGAAGAGGAAGAATTATCAGCAGATGGATATTTTGAATTAGCAAAGATTTATTTAATAAAGGGAGATAAAGATACTGCTATAAAATATACTAATATAGCAATAGATATTAATTCAAAGAGAATAGTAGAAAAAGTAAAAAAAGATACAATTTTTATTCCAATAATGGCTAGAATTTCAATACCATTTAACTTGGAAAATAGCTTGAATGAAGATGAAAAAGTGGCTAAATTACAAGAAAAAGATATAAAGGCAAAAGAACATTTAGAAGAAATGGTGGATATTACTAGACATCTTAGCTACAATGATATAAAATTATTGAAAAAGAATGTAGCTGAAGAAAAGATGAAAAAAGAACAGCAAATTGAGATAGATGAAAAAGAAAGATAAGTTTAAAAAAGGCAATCCTAGAATATAAAATCTTTTAGGATGAGCCTTTTTATTTATATTCAAGAATTGCCTATTAATTATTGTATAGGAAAAATCGACTTTTATCTTGAATAAATATAAGATTTTTCCGTATACAACTTTTTTTATTTTTCTAATTTATAGAATATTTTTTTACCTTTTTTCAATATAGCATAACCTTGAGAAAAGTCTTTTTCTGATAATTTGTATGAAATATCTGTTATTTTTTCATCATTTAATGAAATTCCACCTTGTGTAATTAAAGTTCTTGCTTGACCTTTTGAAGGTGCAATTCCAGTTGCTATTATACTATCTACTAATGAAATGTTTATATCATCTAATTTTACAGATGGCATATTTTCTAAACTTCCGTTCCCTGAGAATAAAGCATTTGAAGCTTCTTCTGCTTTTTTAGCTTCTTCTTCTCCATGTATAAGTTTTGTTATTTCAAATGCTGCCACTTTTTTAGCTTCATTTATTTTTTCATCTTTTAGAGAAGATAACAGATCAATTTCATCCATTGGAAGGTATGTTAACATTTTTAAAACTGTTTCAACACTAGAATCTTCTATATTTCTCCAATATTGATAAAATTCATAAGGAGATGTTTTGCTAGAGTCTAACCATAAAGCACCTTTTTCTGTTTTACCCATTTTTTTACCTTCTTTTGTTGTAAGAAGTTTAAAAGTTAATCCAAAAGAATCATCTTTTCCAATTTTTCTGATTAAGTCAACTCCTCCTATTATATTAGACCATTGGTCATTTCCACCCATTTGTAATTTACATCCATATTTATTGTATAAATATAAAAAGTCATATGATTGCATAAGCATATAGCTCATTTCAAAGAAGGTTAACCCTGTTTCTAATCTTTGTTTATAACATTCAGCAGCAAGCATTTTGTTTACTGAAAATAAACTTCCTATTTCACGAACGAAATCAACAAATTTTAAATCTAAAAGCCAATCAGCATTATTAACAATTATTGCTTTATTTTCACCTTCAAAACTAATAAATTTTTCTACTTGTTTTTTTATACAATCAACATTGTGATTAATTTGCTCTCTAGTCATCATTTTTCTCATATCTGTTTTCCCAGAAGGGTCACCAATTGTAGCAGTACCACCACCAACTAGAATAATAGGCTTATGCCCACATTTTTGCATATGACTTGCAACCATTAAAGAAACAAAATGTCCAACATGTAAACTATCAGCAGTAGGGTCAATACCAATATAAAATGGAACACTTTCTTTCATAAATAAATCCTTTATTTCTTGAGGATGAGTCATTTGCTCAATATAACCTCTTTCTTCTAAAATATTAAAAACATTTTTCATTTACTTCAATCCTTTCGTTTATAGTTATACAATAACAAAAATTGTATATAATAAAAAACGGAAAAATAAGAGCTTTCCGTTTTTATATTTTAAACTTAATTTAAAGAAATACTAATATTTCCTAGATTTTTATTTTTACCAATAGCATTAATTTCTGATTTATATGGTTTAAAATCTTCGTATTCTAAAAATCTATTTAAGTTTTTTACAGAAACTCCAATTTGACCAGAAATAGTATCTAAAGAATTATCAAAGCCATTTTCTTTTATATAATTTTTAAATGCTGAAAATTCGAATCCATCTTTAGAACTACATTTAGGACAAACATTTCCTTTTGATACATAAAAATTGCCACATCTACTACATCTATTAAATTCCATTTCAAATCCTCCTATAATCTTTTGTTATATGTTTTCTAAATTTGTTACATTGTATCATAGATTTATCAAAATTTAAAGTGATTTTTAAGGTTTTTTCTTAGATTTTATAAAAAATAAATGAATCTACTTTTCTAAAAAGTAGATATATGTTAAAATATTAAAGAATTTTTGGCAAAAAGGAGAAAGATATGTTTAAGGTTAATAGTGAAATAACAATTAGTAATATATTTAGTGCTCAAAATATAATAATATATTTAATAATAATTAATACAGTAGGAATTTTATTGATGTACATAGATAAACAAAAGGCTAAAAAAGGCGCTTGGAGAATTCCAGAAAAAACATTATTTATAGTAACTACTTTGGGTGGAGGAATTGGTACAATATTAGGTATGTATATATTTAGACATAAAACTCAGAAATTAAATTTTGTGGTAGGATTGCCTTTAATAACAATATTAGAAGTATTATTAGCAATATATTTTATATTTTTTAATTAATTATTAAAAAATACATTATAATATAAATCATTTAATAAAGGTTTATTAAAAATAAATGTTTTATATTTTAATGTATTTTTTATATTTTATTAGTACACATAAAAAAACAAATAAATGATAGATATAAAAATGTATTATATAAACCAATATAAAGTGTGAACAACTTGTGAATAAAAAGTGACTATTGATAGTTATCCACGAAGTTATCCACAGTTTCCACAAAAAGAAATAAGAAAGAAAAAACGACAAAAAAAGTTAACAAAGTATACATAAAAAAACGAATGCTTGCATTAATAAATGAATTTTAATTTAAAAATATACTAAATGAAATTTTAAGGCTAACATTAAAATATTTAAGGAATATAATATATAAATATAAGTAATAAAAAATAGGAGGTAATATTGATGAAGAGAATTATGCAAAAAATACATCTCCATTTTAAAAGACATTTAAATAAATATGAAATTGATATAAATGAATTAAGAGAATTAGAAAAAAAAGGAGCTATATTGATAGATGTAAGAAGTCCTCAAGAATATAAAGAAGGACATTTAAATAATGCTATATCAATACCAGAATATGATATAAATAAAAAAATATTAGATAAATTTAATATAAATGACGAGATAATATTATATTGTTCAACTGGAAATAGAAGTAGAAAGGCAAAGAAAAAAATGGAAAAGATGGGATATATTAAAGTATATAATTTAAGAGATGGTATAAATTAAAATAAAAACTAATAAAACAACTTGAAATAAAATACAATTAAATACAAAATAATCTCATTTATCACTAAGAAAAAATTTGATAATATAAATAAAAATTAAAATAGGAGATAAAATGAGAAAACCAAGTAGTATAAAGATAGGAAAAAATTTACAAAGAATAAGAAAAAGTTATGGATATACCCAAGAAAAATTAGCAGAAGAAATAGAAGTATCAATAAGATATGTAAGTGACATGGAACAAGATAGAGCAAAACCTTCATATGAAGTTCTTATACGAATATGCAACTTATATAAAATTGGTTTGAATCAAATATTTAGTGGTTATTTAACAGATACTAATAATAAAATTTTAGAATATTCTCTTTCAGGATATGAAAAATTATCAAGTGAAGATAAAGAAACAATAAAATATTTGATAATGTATTTTAACAAGAAAAGTAGTGAGACTATTTAAGCAAAAATTAATAAAAATTTGCGAAGATTAATTTTATTTATCATAAGAAAAAATGTATATTTAGGTCAATATAAAAGCGATTTTTTATAAAATAAAATGGGAGATTAAAGGTCAGAGGCAAGTCAAACGATTTGCCTCTATTATCTTGCAGTTTTATATAAACTATGTTAAAATTATGAAAAAAGAGTGGAGGACATAT
>CAUWFY010000080.1:0-6331 GCA_963558115.1 uncultured Clostridia bacterium | reverse complement strand
TATCATCTCCTTGTGATATGCATCCTACTGGACATTCTGCTGCACAAGCTCCACATGATATACATTGATCTGTTATTTTATATGCCATTTATTTCACCTCCTATCAATTTACTTTAATTATTATTATCTTAAATAACAAGTACGAATATATTAAAAAATATTTATTATATGTCATATATTCATATATATTAGTTAATGCTAATGTGTAGAATTAATTAAGTAATAAAAATATATTTTTATAATAAAATTTTTTATTATTAATATTTTTTACTTTATACTTTATATCGTATCTCTTATTTTTTGTATGTTATAATTTATATCACATCTTTTAATCCGAATCCCTTAATAGACCCTCTTCTTCTTTTTCTAATTTTTCCAATTCTTCTAATTCTTTTTTATGTTCTAATTCTTCTGAATTTATTTTTTCTTGCCCTATATCTTTTATTACTTTTATATCTTTTGCATCATATCTTCTGTAAATATATGAGTCACCATCTTTAATTTTAACTCTTACTCTTTCTTTTAAAGTTTCTATTGACTCTATCTCCCCTTCTCCTTCTTCTGTTTCTACAATAGCTCCTATATTAGGTAATTTTTTTAGTTTTTCTTCATATACATCATTTTCATATTTTAAGCAACACATTAATCTGCCACAATTACCTGATATTTTTGAAGGATTTAATGAAATATTTTGTTCTTTTGCCATTTTTATTGATACAGCTTCAAAGTCACTTAAAAATGTGCAGCAACAAAGTTCTCTTCCACAAACTCCATTTCCACCAATTTTCTTGACTTCATCTCTTACACCTATTTGTCTTAATTCTATTCTTGTCTTATATATTGCAGCTAAATCTTTTACTAACTCTCTAAAATCTATTCTTCCATCAGCAGTAAAATAAAATAAAATTTTGCTATTATCAAATTTATATTCTACATCTGTTAATGTCATTTTTAATCTATGTTCTTTTATTTTCTTTTTACATACTTCAAAAGCTTTTTTTTCTATTTCTTTGCATTCATTATAATGTTTGTGGTCTTTATTGTTTGCTATTCTTATTATCTTTTTTAGTGGTGCTATTATCTTTTCATCATTTACAAATCTATTAGGAATTACAACTTCCCCATATTCTTCTCCTTGTGTTGTTTCTACAATAACTTTGTCACCTTTTTTTAATTTTAAGTTTTTAGGATTAAAGAAATATATTTTTCCTAACTTTTTAAATCTTACCCCTATAATATTTTTCAATTTACATCCTCCCACATATTAAATAGCATATTATCTATACTCATATCGTAATTTGCATTTTGCTTTAATCTTGTTTTTGTTTCTTCTACAATATTTATACATTTTATATACTCATAATCTGTTTTTGCTAATTTTATTAATATTACATTTATATATTCTAAAATATCAAATATTTCTTCTTTGGATTTATATAATATTTCAGACATATTCAAAATATCGATAATACTTTTTTGTCTTAGGCTTTTTATTATTACTTCAATTTTTTCATATTGTTCTTTTTTATCTTTTAGTAATATTGCCTTTCCTATACTTCCTTGAAATATTTCTAACATATTTGTATTAATGTCTTTTAATTCATATTTTGCTTCTAAGTATTTTCTTATTTCTTCGTCTTCTATTTTTGAAAAATGAATTATCATACATCTAGATTTTATCGTACTTAAAAACATATTTTCATTTGAGCCTATTAATATTATTGTACTATATTCAGGTGGTTCTTCTAAAGTTTTTAATAGACAATTTTGTGCTTCTGTTGTCATTTTATCTGCATCATTTATTATATAAACTTTTTTATCAGAAATTATTGGTTTTTCTTGGATTTTTCTTTGTATATATCTTATCTGTTCTATTTTTACACTATTTCCATCAGGTTCAATATATAAGAAATCTGGGTTATTATTTGTATCAAATTCTATACATGATTTACACGTATTACAATATTTATTATCACTAATACATAATAACATTTTTGCAAATTCTTTTGCTATTTCTTTTTTTCCAATCCCCTCAATTCCTACAAATAAATAACTATGTGATGTTTTTTTATCTTTTACTGATTTATATAGTGTTTCTTTTATTTTATCATTACCAATAATTTTATCAAACATCTTTACTCCTTATCTACTTTTCCCCAAAGATTAAGTGGCCATATTCTTATTGCAACTTTGCTTTCTATTTTTTCTAGTGGAATACATCCAAAAGCTCTACAGTCTGTACTATGACTTCTATTATCTCCCATAGCAAAAATACAATTTTCAGGTACTATGAAATCTCTAAATCCTACTTCTCCTACATCTGTTACAATTCCAGCTTGTAAATATTTTTCTTCAAGCTCCTTGTCGTTTATATAAACTTTTCCATCTTTTATCTGAACATGTTCTCCGGGAAGTGCTATAACTCTTTTTATATAGCTGTCTTTACCTATTTCTAAAACATATTTAGTAAATTTTCCAAATATAGTTTTTGGCTCATTTTCATATTTTGCTATTGGATTACTTTGGTCTATTTCAGCTTCTATATATTTCGTTTTACTTGGTGCTTCAAAAGTTATTATATCTCCTCTTTCAGGTAAAGTTTTTGTGGTTCTTCCCCAACGATTTAACCATAACCTTTGGTCTTCTACTAATGTAGGATACATCGATACTTGTTGTACTATTGTTGGAGTTCCTATAAAATATCTAAATAATAATGCTAATACTATAGCAATGATTATGCAATACACCCATTCTAGTGCGTTTTTTATCTTTGGATTCAAATTAATCTCTCCTATCTTTTATATCTTTTTTTAACCATTTTATTATACATTATAATTTTATTTTTTTCAACAAAATATTAGGATTTTAATCGATTATCATATTTTTCTAGACCTTCTTTAATAGCAATATTTACTAATTTTGTTATAGAAATCCCATATTTTTGTCTCATATCTTCTAATTTTTCATACATAGATTCTCTTATAATTATAGATCTTGCAATATTTATATCCTCTTTATTTTTCTTATATATAATAATTTTATCTTCTATGTTAAATTCATCTATACATGCATCTATTATTTTATTTACTGAAGCTTCTAATTCATTTTTTGCAATTTCTTTTATACGATCATATAGCCCACTTTCAATTTCAGTAGATTTTTTCACCCATTCTTCTTTTGTATAAAATCTATCATACCATTTCATACTTTTCCATCTCCTTAAATTATATATAATTCCTACTATTATGTTATGATTATAGCATATAACTATTATTGTTATAATATTCCAATTAGGTGTCTTTTATAACCTTTTATTCTTATTTTTCTAATCTATTTGGGTTGACATTTTTTTACATTTATTGTATAATTTGTTTATTCTACAAAAGAAAGGATTTTAAATATGGGAAAATTATTTAATACATATAAAAACTTAAAAATGAAAAATAGTGAAAAAATTTATTTATTTCAAAGTGGAATTTTTTATATTTTTTTAGATGAGGATGCAAAATTAATGTCTTCAATATTAAATTTAAAATTAACAAATTTATCACCAGAACTTGTAAAATGTGGATTTCCTGTTAGTTCACTAAATAAATACACAAATATCTTTAATAATTTAAATTATGATGTAGAAATAGTGCAAAATAATAATACTAACAATACCATATCTACTAATAACTATATCAATAATCAAAATATTTTAAAATTTCTTGAATTTGTTTCTTCTATATCTCCTGACACTTTATCTATTACTGAAGCTTATGATTTATTAAACAAATTAAAAGAAGATTCCTTAAACTTTTTAAACAAAACAATATGATAAAAATCTCTTTACTTTTAAATTATTTATACATATTGTTTTTATCCTTGTATAAAATTTTTCTAAAAACTTTTAAACTTTATATTTTTATAAATTTAATTATGAAAGGAATATCATGGAAAAATCAAACGATAATTTAAAAATATATCAAAAATATTTAGAATTAATATATTACTCAAATGATATAGTTAGAAAATATCCAAAAAGTGAAAATTTTACGCTTGTGCAAGAAATCAAAAATTCACTATATATAGGCTTACGAAATTTGATGTATGCCATCAAAACTTTTAATAAAAAAGAAAAACTTAATTATTTAAATGAATTTGACACAAACATGAATCTTTTAAAAATTCATATAAGAATATCTTTTAAGTACAAGTACATCTCTTTACAAAACTATAATACTTGGAGCTCTTTAATAACAGATATTTGTAATATGTTAGGAGGTTGGATATCATCATGCCTAAAAAAATAAAAAATATCTTTCTTGAAAATCTAACCTTTGAAAAATTAATGCAAGCACATTATAGAGCAAAAAAACATAAGACATATAAAAATGAGGTAATTAAATTTGAATTTAATCTAGAAAATAATATTATCAATTTAATGAATAATTTAAGAAATGGAACATATCGTTTAGGTAAATATTATACTTTTAAAGTCTACGAGCCAAAAGAAAGATATATTCAAGCATTACCTTATAAAGATAGAATAGTTCATCAATGGTATGTTGAAGAATTTATCAAACCTCATATTTTGCCTAAATTTATCTCTTCAACATATGCTTGTTTACCAAATAAAGGTACTCATAGGGCAGTAGCTGATGTTCAACATCAAATGCAAGTTTATAAAAGGAACAACAAAAACTTTTGGATATTAAAATGCGATATTAAAAAATTTTTTTATTCAATAAATCCATATATACTATTTAATATTATTAAAAGATTTTTTGCTGATCCATATTTTTTACATTTAACTCAAGTTTTAATATTTAATGGGCCTATAGATAAATCGGCAGTTGGTATTCCTATTGGGAATTATACTAGTCAATTTTTTGCCAATATGTATTTAAATGAATTAGATCAATTTGTAAAAAGAGAGTTAAAAGTAAAATACTATACTAGATATATGGACGATTTTATATTAATTTTAAAAAATAAACAAGAATGTATATACATAAAAAAGGAAATCGAGACATTTCTAAAATCCAACTTAAAACTAGAGTTAAATGATAAGTCTAGATATTATCCTTCCAAAATGGGTGTTAATTTTTGTGGATATAGAATTTTTCCAACTCATAGATTATTAAGAACATCTAGTAAGAAAAAAATAAATAAAAATATTAAAAAATGGAATTACCAATATAAAAACAAAAAATTAGATATTAATTATGCAAATCAAAGTTTAAATTCTTGGTTAGCTCATGCTTCTCATTCTAACTCATTTTTACTAACTCAGAAAGTTATAAATAAATGTGATTTTATATATACAAATTCAACAGATTTAAAAATAGAAGAAAATTTAATTATTGATATGGAAAACTATAATAAACATATCCAAGATACATAATAGTAACTATATTTTTTCTTTTAAAATTCTTTTACTTGTTATCTATGAGAAAATTTTGTATAATATCAATATAAAATATGATTTTTCTGCATAATAATATAGAAATCAGTTACTTTGGGAGGAATATCTATCCTTTTATGTAACTGATCTTATCTATATATAAACTTTTATAACTTATATTGCATAAGCTAGGATTTTCAAATTTTACTCAAACTAGCTTACTGTTAATGTGTTTATGACATAAAATCTAAGTTTATGCCAAAGGAATTAAACTTCTTTGATACAAATCCTGTTAGTAAATATCATTTTCTTTTCAAATACTTTTTTCATTTTACAGAATTTAAAAAGACTTAGCCTACCTCTCGAAAATATCCTTAAATATTTTCCATCTGGGATAGATTTCTTGATAAATCTTTGTGTATCGAAGTGCTAAGGAGCCAACACCGGACGAAACGAATTGTTGCCATTAGCATTGCCATTGTTGTTGTTGAAATAGAAGGTACCTGCTGCTGTGTCATTGTAATTGCCCCCACGATTGAAGAACGGATTGCCTCCGTTAGGGAAGTTGGCGTACGCTACAGTTTAATCCCTATGTCTTGTTTTATATTATGAAATATAATTTTTATTCTTTTATTTTTACTTTGTTTTTTCTTAAAATTTTCCCGTATTCTATTTTTTTCTCACTTCTAATTAAGTGCCGAAATAAAGGTAAACAAGGTTCTAGGTCACATCAAAGTGCTAAGGAGCCAACACCGGACGAAACGAATAGTAGCCACTAGCACCGCCATTGAGGCTGTGGAAATAGAAGGCACCTGCTGCTGTGTCATGGTAACCGCCCCCACGACCGAAGAACGGAGAGCCTCCGTAAGGGAAGTAGGCGAACGCACCAAACCATGAGCCTGTTCCGTTAGACTGTGATACTGATGTTTCATATACTGCATC
>CAUWFY010000079.1:0-6363 GCA_963558115.1 uncultured Clostridia bacterium | reverse complement strand
AACGAAATAATATAAAAAGACAATTAAAGATTTTATTATAATTAATCTTGAAGTAATTTATAGTTTTTTTATTTAATAAAGAAATAAAAAGTTGTTTTGGAGAGTTACATAATATTCATTAGAGACCAATTTAATATACAAAAAAAACAATTAAAAAAATAAGCAAACTAACAATAGCCCTAATTAATAAAAGTAGTTACTTAGAATAAAAATATATAATAGATAAATAATTGTAGACAAAGAATGTTTTTTTATATCAACGATAAAAAAATAAAATATTTAGAAAATAAAAAAGTGAAAATTTTAAGTAAATATACAGATGTACAAAATCTAAAAATTTCCAGATACAATAACGAGTAGCTAAATGAAAAGAATTAATAAAGAAAAAATAAAAATAAAATTAAGCAGGAATATATTAATTTTAATAATAAAAATAATAAAATAAAAAAAAATAATAAAATAAAAAAAATAATAAAATAAAATAATAAAAAAAAACAAAAAATAAATTAATACAATAAAATAAAAAAATAAAATAAAAAAAATAAATATAAAAAACAAATAAATAATTAGAATAAAATTTAATTAAATAAAATAATACATATAAAAAAATATATTGAGAAATAAAGAAGAATAAAAATAAATAAGTAAATTAAAAATATAAAGAATAATTAAGTAAAAAATAAAAATAAAATATCAAATATAAAATTAATAGAAAGAAAATAGATGGAAAAAGATGTATTTAAAATAATATTTAAAACTAAAAATTAAAAAAATAAATTTGTTTTTTTTTTGGAAGATGAAATTCTGAGAATTTATTTTTTATTAAAAGTATGGACAAGTTAAAAATTATGATATAAAATAACTACGCAAATGAAGGATAAAGAGAATTTTAATAAAAAGAAAATCTTTATAAAAAAAGTAAACATAACAAAATTTTTTAAGTTAGTTTTATCAACAAAAAATAAAAAGTTATAAACAATTGGAGAAGAATATGTGGATAAGTAAAATCAAAATTAACAATTTTAGAAATTATAAAGAACAAGAAATTTTATTAGATAAAAACATTAATATTTTTTATGGGGAAAATGCTCAAGGAAAAACAAATATTATAGAAGCTATTTTTTTAGGTAGTATGGGAAAATCTTTTAGAGCTAAAAAAGATAGTGAAATGATAATGTTAAATGAAGATATCTCAAATATAGAAATAGAATATGAAAAAAAAGATAGAGATGGAAAAATAAAAATAGTTTTAGGAAATAAAAAAAATATTTTGGTTAATGGTATTAAATTAAAAAAATTAAGTGAGTTATTAGGAAATATAAATATTGTTATTTTTACTCCAGATGATATTAATATTTTAAAAGGTGGTCCTCAAAATAGAAGACGATTCTTAGATATTATGATTAGCCAATTAAAACCTAATTATATGCATAATTTAAATTTATATTCTAAAACTCTTGAACAAAGAAATAATTATTTAAGACAGATAAGGGAACAAAATAAAGATGAGAATTTATTAGAAATTTGGGATAGCAAATTGGTAGAATATGCTTGTAATATATATAATTATAGAAAAGAATTTTTAGATAGAATTAATGAAAAAATAAAAAATATTCATAGTGAAATAACAGATAATAAAGAAAATTTGAGATTGGAATATATTTCTAATTGTATTAATAAAGAAGAATATTTAAAATTATTAAAAGAAAGAAGAAAATTAGATATAATTAAGGGATATACAACAAAAGGTATACATAGAGATGATTTTATTTTATATATAAATGATAAGCAATTAGATATTTACGGATCGCAAGGACAACATAGAACATCTATATTGTCATTAAAAATAGCAGAATTAAATATTATATATGATGAAATAGGAGAGTATCCTATATTATTATTAGATGATTTTATGTCTGAATTAGATGAGAAAAGAAGAACACATTTATTAGAGAAAATTAACAATGCGCAAGTAATAATTACATGTACTGATAAAATTAAGCTTGAAAATAAAGATATTTTAATATATAATGTACACGATGGAAAAGTATTTAAAGAAGATTAATTTTTGTTATATATAAATATTCATCAAAATTAATATAAATAATAGTCAAAAAAAGAGGAGGAAACAAAATGGAAAAATACAATCACAAGTATGGTGCAGAACAAATACAAGTATTAGAAGGACTAGAAGCCGTAAGAAAAAGACCGGGAATGTATATAGGAAGTACATCTGTAAGAGGACTTCATCATATGGTATATGAAATTGTAGACAACTGTGTTGATGAAGCTTTAGCAGGATATTGTACTGACATAAAAATAGAAATAGAGCCAGGAAATATAATTAGTGTTGAAGATAATGGTAGAGGAATACCAGTAGAAGTTCATCCTAAAACAAAAATATCAACAGCAGAAACAGTGTATACAGTTTTACATGCTGGTGGAAAATTTGGTGGAGATAGTGGTTATAAAGTATCAGGAGGACTTCATGGTGTTGGAGCTTCAGTTGTAAATGCTTTATCAAATTGGACAGAAGTTACTATTAAAAGAGATGGTGGACTATACCAAATGTACTTTGAAAAAGGAAAAACTGTAAGAAAATTAGAAAAAATTGGAGATGCTAAAGGAACTGGAACAAAAGTTAGATTTTTAGCAGATGATACAATTTTTGAAAGTTTAGATTATGACTATGAAGTTTTAGAAAAAAGATTTAGGGAAATGGCTTTTCTTACAAAAGGTTTAAAAATTACTATTGAAGATAAAAGAGAAGAAACTCCTAAAAAAGCAGAATTCCATTTTGAAGGAGGATTAGTTTCTTTTGTTGAATTTTTAAATAAAAATAAGGATAAATTACATAAGACTCCTATTTATATAGAAAAAGCTGGAGAAGTACCTGTTGAAATTGCAATACAATATACATCTAGTTATTCTGAAAATATTTATACTTTTGTAAATAATATTAATACAATCGAAGGTGGAACTCATTTAGAAGGATTTAAAAGAGCACTTACAAAAGTATTTAATGATTATGCTAGAAACCACAATATCCTTAAGGAAAAAGATAATAATTTACAAGGTGAAGATATAAGAGAAGGAATTACAGCTGTTATTTCTGTAAAAGTAAAAGAACCTCAATTTGAAGGACAAACAAAAACTAAATTAGGAAATAGTGAAGTTACAGGAGTAGTTCAAAGCATGGTAAATGAAGCACTTTCAACATTTTTAGAAGAAAATCCACAAGTAGCAAAAGCTATTTTGGAAAAATGTATTAGTGCTTCAAGAGCAAGAGAAGCAGCAAGAAAAGCTAGGGAATTAGTAAGAAAGAAAAGCAGTTTAGAAACATCAACTTTACCTGGAAAATTAGCAGATTGTAGTAGTAAAAACGCAGAAGAATGTGAAGTTTATATAGTTGAGGGAGACTCTGCTGGAGGAAGTGCAAAACAAGGAAGAGATAGAAAATTCCAAGCGATTTTACCTCTTTGGGGAAAAATGCTAAATGTTGAAAAAGCAAGAGCTGATAAAATTTATGGTAATGATAAATTAAATCCAGTTATTGTAGCTATTGGAGCAGGAATTGGACCTGAATTTGATGTAACTAAAATAAGATATGGTAAAGTAATTATTATGGCCGATGCCGATGTTGACGGTGCACACATCAGAACTTTATTATTAACATTTTTCTTCAGATATATGAGACCTCTAATAGAAAATGGAAATGTGTATTTAGCACAACCACCTCTATATAAATTATCAAAAAGAGGAATGGAAGATAAATATTGTTATACAGATGAAGATTTAGAAGTTGCATATAAAGAATTAGAAGAAAAAGGAATTGCAAGAGATACTTTATCACTTCAAAGATATAAAGGTTTAGGAGAAATGAACCCTGAACAATTATGGGAGACTACAATGAATCCAGAAACTAGAACATTAGTAAAAGTAACAATGGATGATGCAATTAAAGCAGATGAAATATTTACTTTATTAATGGGAGATGAAGTTGAACCAAGAAGACAATTTATTCAAGCAAATGCAAAATATGTAAAAAATCTTGATATATAATTTTTAAAGGCATATAACTTAAACAGTTATATGCCTTTAATCTATAAAGCTAATAATAATCTTAGTTAAAACTAATATACATAATTTTCAAACCTAATATATATTACTATATAAATAAGCTATCAACCACATATATTAATCAGTCACTCGACTACTAATACACTTTTAGCAACTATATTCATCCTAATTATAGGACTAATAATAACCACATCAAATATAAGAATAATCTTAGCTCAAATATATTACTTATTTTTTCAACCATATAAAAATAACAAGAAATAAAATACAAAATATAGCTTAAAACAAATAATATACTCTTATCGCCGACATATATTAATATATTTAATACACCAATATACATCTTTGCTCGAATATTAATAAACTAATAAATAATCTATTAATATTCTTTGCTCAACTATTATTAACCTTATAAGATTATTATGAACAGAATTAAAAAATATATTCAAAAAAATAAAAAAATTAAATACCAAAAATAACCATTGACAAAAAGTATATAATTTATATATACTATAAGCGTAAGAGTTAGACCTATTTTTGTAAATAGAGAAAGTACATTGAAAAATTCATATTTCTGTTTAAAGTACAATGTAAAGATAGCTATTTGCGAGAATGGGAATAATTATATAAAAAAGTAAAATACTATAGATGTAATTTAAAATGTTTTAAATTATAAAGAAAAAAGTAAAAAGAAAACAAAAGAGGGAGGAAAAGAAAATGAGTGATATAGAAGAAAAAAGCAGAAATATGAAAGAAAAAAATAATATAAAAAGTAAAAATACTAGATTAAAAGAATTGAAAAAATCATCAAAAGGTATAACATTAATAGCATTAGTAATTACAATTATAGTATTGCTAATCCTTGCAGGAGTAAGTATAGCAATGTTAACAGGAGATAATGGAATATTAACCCAAGCAAGTGAAGCAAAAGATGAAAATATAAAAGGTCAAGAAAAAGAGCAAATAAGATTAGCAATGCAAAGTAAGAAAATGGAAAAGATAGCAGATAATGTAGAAAGAACAGTAACAGCAGAAGAATTGCAAAAACAGTTAATAGCAGATGGAGCAAAAAATGTAACAGTAGAAGCTGGAGAAAATGGAAATTTAGTAGTAAAATATGCAGATAGTAAAAATGAATATACAGTAAATCAAAATGGAGAAATAGGAGAAAACGGACAAACACCAGGAGAACCAGATAAACCAGGAACAGAAACAGGAGGAACTTTACCATCAACAGCAGACACAAAGCCATTTTTACCAACAGGAGCAACAGTAGTAGAAAAAGATTTAAATAAAGGTGTAGTAATACAAGATGCTAAAGGAAATTATTGGACATGGATAGAAGTGCCAAAGAGTATATATGCAAATACAGCATATAACGGAGGAACAGCACCAACAAGTTCAACAGATCATGCAAAAATAGAAAGTACAATGCAAAAATATGCAGAGGCTTATAGAGGAAGTTATACAGATGAATGGTACTCAGAAGCCCAACATGGATTTGCAAGTGCTGATAAATATAATGAACATAAAAAAGCAATGTTAAAGAGTGTATATGAAAATGGAGGATTTTATATAGGAAAATATGAAGTTGGAACAGAGACATTAAGAACGTCAAAAAATGCACCATTAACAACACCAGTAATTAAAGAAGGAGCATATCCATATAATTATGTAACAAATAAACAAGCACAAGAAAAGTCAAAAGAATTAGCAACAGGAGGAAAAACAAGTAGTTTAATGTTTGGAATCCAATGGGATTTAGTGTTAAAACATATAGAAACTAAACAAGGAAAAACACAAGCAGAGTTAAAAACTGATAGTACAACATGGGGAAATTATGATAATGCAACATTTGAAATAACCAAAGGAAAATATTCAACAGATTATGGAAGTACATTCACACCAGTAAAAGGAAAATATACAAAACCAGCAAGTAGTGTCTTATTAACAACAGGGGCAACAGAAAGAAATAGCGTGTTAAATATATATGATTTGGCTGGAAATGAATCAGAGTGGACATTAGAAAAAAGCACGAGTACTGACTATCCGAGTGTTTACAGGGGAGGCCGTTGCGACAACAGTGGGTCTGATAATCCAGCTTCCAGCCGCACTCGCACTACCACTTCTAACAGCCACAACGGTATTTCCTTTCGTCCAGCTTTATGGTAGGACTGAATGCTAAAGCCGTCAAACCATAAAAGGC
Source organism: uncultured Clostridia bacterium (assembly GCA_963558115.1). Classification (GTDB taxonomy): domain Bacteria; phylum Bacillota; class Clostridia; order TANB77; family CAG-508; genus CAG-269. Next base: position 77 of record CAUWFY010000079.1, on the reverse strand, counting down.
CAAAAAAGTTATTTTAAAAGTACTGATATCCGGACATAATTGATAAATCCCTTCATACAGGGGGAAAGCAAAGCAAA
>CAUWFY010000078.1:0-6415 GCA_963558115.1 uncultured Clostridia bacterium | reverse complement strand
TAGAATTAGAAATACCAGAAGAAATAGTAGATTCAACAGTAGAAGTTGAAGTATCAAATACTGAAGATGAAATATTTAAAGGAAAGTTAAACTCAGGTATAGATAGAGAAATTAATAGTGAAACAAAGTTAATAGTTAATTTAGGAAATATAGCAAAAAATATTTCAATAAAAGAAAAACAAAGTAACTATATAGTAGACGGAAAAGAGAAAGAAGCTAATATAGTATTTAATAGAACGATTATATCAAAAGATGATTTTAATAAAATTTTTGGAGAAAAAGGTAATTTACAAATATTTAATGAAAACGGAATATTATTATCAACAATTGACAATAATTCAGTAGCAAATGAAAATGGAAATATAATAATAGATTATAAAGGAAGAGAACCAAAAGCAATTGAGATAAGAACAACTCAAGCTTTAACTGAAGGAACATTAACTTTCTTTAATACAAAAACAATAAAAGAATTAGATTCAAGAATAACAAGAAAATCAAGTGAAATAAATACAAAAATAATATATAATTACGAAGAAGAAACAGCAAATGAAATAGAAGAATTAGCTATTATAGAAAGTGAAGAAAAACAAGTAGAAACAACTATAAAATTAAAAGACTCAGTAACAGAAACAACATTAGAAGTAAATAAAGATACTTTATCAACAGTAGTATCTAATCAAATAGAAATAAAAGCAATTTTAAAAACAAATGATGAAAAATATGATTTAAATAAAAATCCAGTAGTAAGAATACAATTACCAGAACAAGTAGAGAAGATTACTGTAAATAATGTAAATTTATTATATGAAGACGAATTAAAAATAAAAAATTATTATGTAGAAGGAAAACAAATTGTAATAGAACTAGAAGGAGAACAAAAAACATATAAAGAAAATACAATTGAAGGAGCTAACATAATAATAGATGCAACAGTAGACATTAATAGAAAATCTATTGCAAAAGATGAAAAAATCATAATGAATTATACAAATAATATTGCAACTTCTTATACTGAAGGAGAAGAAAAAGGAGAAAAAACAGTTGATATCTCAATAGTACCACCAAAAGATGTAACAGCGATAAATAGTATAGAGGATTTAGGGATAGAGGCAATTGGACAAGAAGAAAATCAAAATATTGACTTAGAAAGAGGAAAAAACAAAAAAAATATAGAAGTTGGATTCGAAATTATAAATAACAATCCAGAAAGTATAGAAAATGTAAATATATTAGGAACTTTTCCAACAAAAACTCAAGAAAACAATATAGATATGAAAATTCTAGAAGGAATAAATGTTGAAAATGCAAAAATATATTATTCAGAAAATATAAATGCAACAAAAGATTTACAAAATGTAGATAATGGTTGGACAGAAGAATTAAATGATGGAAAAGAAGTAAAAAAATATTTAGTAGTTTTAGATAATATAGAAGCACAATCTTCAATAACAGGTACATATAAAGTAGAAATACCAGAAAATCTAGAATATAATCAAATTGCAAAACAAGGATATGAAACTTCATATACAAATTCAGTTACACAAAAAGACAATACAGTAAAAGCAACAACATTAACTATGCAAACAGGAGTAGGTCCAAAGTTAGAGACATCTTTACAAGCGACAATAAGTGGAAAAGAAGTTAATGAAAATACAGTAGTAAAAAACGGAGAAGTAATAAAATATGCAGTAAAAGTTGCAAATACAGGTTCAGAAGAAGTTGAAAATATAAATGTTATTGGCAAAATACCAGAAGGTGCAAAATTAGTAGAACCAGTAAAAAACTATGAATACACAGGTTCATCTTATTATAAAGAAGTAGATACAGAAAGTTATACTGGTATAATAAAAAAATTAGCTGTAGGAGAAACACAATACTTAGAATATGAAATTAGAATAAATAAAGATTTAGCAGAAAATACAGAATTAAAAAATAATGTAGAAACAAGATATTTAGATGTGATTCAAAAATCAAATGAAATAAAATGCAAAACAACAACAGCAAATATTAGAGTTTCTGTAAAAAGAGTAACAGATAGAGATGTTGATTTATATGAATTAGGAACAGTAGAGTATTTTGCTATAATAGAGAATATATCTAATAAAGAACAAAAAGATGTAAAAATAAAAACAAATATATCAAACAATATAAAACCAGAAAGACTACAATTAATAACAGGACTAAAAGACCAAGAAATATCAGATGACGATATATTTACAGGAGAAAGTAATGAAAGTGACTTGGTAAAAGTAAGCGAAGAAAAAGCAGTTACACAAAATGAAACAACTTCAGAAATACTTGAATATGCAGAAGAAATGAACATTGGAACTTTAAAAGCAGGGGAAATAAAAGTTTTAGATTATAATATGTTAATAGACAAATTAGCAGAAAATAAAGCGGAACAAATAACTTTCTTTGTAAATGCAATAGATGCAGAGAAAGATTATGTGTCTAACGTATGGAAAGATAATATAAATAGCTTTAAAGTTGATATGGAAATGACAACAAATGTAGAAGATAAATATGTAGAAGCAGGAACAGAAATTGAATATTCAATACATATAAAAAATAATAGCAAAGTTAGAACATCAGGTTTAACAATAAAGGATAAAATACCAGAGCAATTAACAATTAGAAAAATAGAAAAAGATGGAGAAGAAATTGACATACCAAAAAGTAATAACATAGAAATTTTGAATGATATAGATGCTTTAGGAGAAGTAATTATAAAAATTTCAACTGTAGTAAATCATTCAGAATCAAGAGAAGAAGCTGATGCAATGACTAATAAAGCTGTAGCAACAGTATATGGAGAAGAAATAGCAACTACTTCAGAAATAACACATATAATAAAGGCAAACAAAACAGAGCAAGATGGAAATAATGGTGGAACAGATGGAAATAATGACAATAATGATGGAAATAACAATAATAATGTGGATGATAACAATATAGCAAAAGGAGAAAGAAATATAACTGGTACAGCATGGTTTGATGAAAATGCAAATGGTAAAAAAGATGAAAGTGAAAAAACATTAAGTAATATAAAAGTAAAATTGTTAAATATAGATACAAATAAATTAGTATCAGACAAAAATGGACAAATATTAGAAACAACAACAAATGAAAATGGAATATATATATTAAGCAATTTAGGAAATGGAAATTATATAGCAATATTTGAATATAACAATACACAATATACATTAACAAAATATAAAGCAGAAGGAATTAGCGAAAATCAAAATTCTGATGTTAGAATGAATGAAATATCTATAGATGGACAAAAACAAGAATTAGCATCAACAGACACAATAAAGATAGAAGACACAGATATTTCAAATATTGATATTGGTTTAATTGAGTTAAAAGATTTCGATTTAAAACTTGATAAAACAATATCAAAAATGATTATTCAAAATTCAGCAGGAACAAAGACAATAGAATATAATGATGCAAAAATGGCAAAAGCAGAAATTGATGCAAAACAGATAAATGGGACAAATGTTATAATTGAGTACAAAATAAAAGTTTCTAATATAGGAGAAGTTGCAGGATATGTTAGAAAAGTAGCAGATTATATACCAAAAGATTTACAATTTAGTTCAGAATTAAATAAAGATTGGTATCAAACAGGAAATGTATTATATAATGCAAGTATAGCAAATGATAGAATAGAACCAGGAGAATCTAAAACATTAACACTTACATTAACAAAGAAAATGAATAATGAAAATCTTGGATTAGTAAATAACAGAGCTGAAATAGTTGAAGCATATAATGAATTAGGTCTAGCAGATATAAACTCAGTACCAGGAAATCAAGATAAAAATGAAAATGACTATAGTTCAGCAGATGCAATTTTGAGTATTAGAACAGGTGGAGCAGTATATATGTCAATAGGATTAATAATAGCTATAATAATAGCAGCAGGAATAATTGCAGCAGTAGTAGTAAAAAGAAAAAATGAAAAAGAAGAATAAAAGGAAGGAGGTATAAAAGAAAATGAATAGATTAAAAAAGATAATGATAATATTACTAATGATGATAATACTTATTGGTATATTTACAATATCTCAAGCATATTCAGTTGGACAAAACTTAGATATTACTCTTCAGGAATATTTAACTAATCCTAATATTTATTGTGCTGAACATGGACAAGATTTAACATCTGTTCAAAGCTATAAGATAATTTCTGAAATAAAGATAGAAGGGAATGAATCTACAGACCATAAAGGTAAAACTATAAAACATTCAGACAATGCTAGATTTGCAACAATTTTGCAAGCTGATAATGGACCGGTTAAAGCACAAGGACCAGTAGCAAATGGAATATGGAACTTGTTACCAGATTGGATGAAAAATGTAGGTCAACATCATGCAGGATTGTATCTAGGATTTACAAATGGTGTAAGAGGAAACCTTGTATCAAAGTTAGATAAAGAAGCAGTTGAATATGCTGAAAACCTTAAAAAAATGGAGATGCACGATAATACAAATAAAAAGAAAATAAAAGCAACTTCATATGAAAAAGATGGAAAAAGCTATATTAGAGTAGGACCATTTAATTGGAGTTTTCCTGGAACACTAAATGAAGTAAAAGTATTTAATCAAGATAACAAAGAAATTAAGGGAATATTATATAGTAGTTATGAAGGAAAAAAAGAAGTATGGTATAAAGTTAACCATATAAAAAGTGATAAGAAATTTTATATATCTTTTCCAGCAGACCAAGGGGTAAGTAAAATAACAAAAATCACAGCAAATACCAAAATAGATATAAATGCAGCAAAAGTATGGTTTTTAGAATCTATGAGTGGAAGTAATTTCCAAAACCTATTAATTAGAGAACCTTATAAGGCAGAGAGAGATTTAAAAGCGGATTTTGATTATAATATTAATATACTAGGAAATTTAAAAGTTATTAAAGTAGACAAAGATAATCATGAAGTTCTTCTAAAAGGTGTAGGTTTTTACATCAAAAATAACAATTTGAACAAATATGTTAAGCAAAATGCGGATAAAACAGTATCATATGTAGAAAAGAGAGAAGATGCAACAGAATTTGTAACTGATGCAAAAGGAGAAATTCTTATAAAGAACTTAATTGTTGGAACATATACAGCATATGAAACTAAAAATCCAAACCAAGGATATGAAATTTTAAAAGATGGTGTAGAAAAAACAGTTGTGGTAGATAAAACGACAGACTTTGTTATAGAAAATAAACAAGTATATGTAAATCTTTCAGGATATGTATGGGAAGACAAGATATTTGGAAAACAATCATTAAGAAATGACTTATTTAAAGACAATGATTATGATAGTGAAGATGATTTAATAGCAGGAATAAAAGTTAGATTAAAAGATAAAACAGGAAAAATAATAGCAGAAAAGGAAACTAAAGCAGAAAATGCATATAAATATAGATTTACAAAAATTAGAATAGATCAATTAGAAAACTATCATATAGAATTTGAATATGATGGAATTATATATACAAATGTAGTACCACATATAGAAAAAGATAATGGATCTAAAGCAATAGAAAATATAGGAATAAGAGAACAATTTAATAATGGATTTAGTACAATTGAAGGAAATGGCGATAATACAGGTTACACATTAGATGAAAATGGAAACAAAAAACATGATTTATCTTATGAAAAAGATACAGAAAAACATACATCAACATTTATATCAAATGGTAAATATCCAATAACTGCTAATACAAATGATGCTAAATATGTAATAAAAGATCACTATAAACCAGGTATAATAGAAATAGAAAATATAAATTTAGGGTTATATAGAAGAGAGCAACCAGATTTAGCATTAATAAAAGACTTAGATAATGTAAAACTTACAATTAATGGTTATGAACATATTTATGAATATGCACAAAGATTTAAAAATCAAGGAGAATATGGTGATGGATTTAATGTTGGAGTAAAGTTCGGAAATAAATATGGTGAGATGAAATATACAAGACCTATTTATAAATCTGATTATGAATATGTAAATGAAAAAGATAAAAACAAAGAGTTAAAAGCATATTTAACATATAAAATAGCAATAAGAAATGAATCAACAAACTTAACATCACAAATAAATAGTCTAGTAGATTACTATGATAGCAAATATTCAATAGTTGCAATAGGAACTAATAGAGATGAAAAAACAAGTAGTATTACAGGAAATATAAACTTTGAGGCATCTAATTACAATAATGAATATTCTAAAGTAATTATAAATACTAATGCTAAAATAGATGCACAAAAAACTCATGAAATATATGTACAATTTGAATTAAATAGAGAAGCAATAATAAATATAATGAACGATGGAGAAAATCTAGAAAATGTAGTAGAAATAAATTCTTATTCAACATTTGGAGAAGATGGAAAAGCAT
>CAUWFY010000077.1:0-6749 GCA_963558115.1 uncultured Clostridia bacterium | reverse complement strand
ATATTAAATAATTTTTAATATTTCTATTGACAATTAATAGTTAGTCTTTCATTTTTTCTATTATCTCGTCTTTTGTTTTTTGGTCTATATAATTATATTTGTTATCTTTCATTCTTGGATTAAATCCACAAATTGCTTTATATTCACAATATTCACATGGTGTTTTTCCTGCTTTATTATATGGTTTTAAGTCTATTCTTCCTTTTAATATTTCTTTTGCTATATCTTTTATTGTTTTATATATATAATCTTGTAATATTTTAAATTCTTCTTTTTCTACACCATTAGTCCAGTCATGTCTTACTGTTCCTGATTTTGTTATTGCTGCTGGTACCATTTTAGAGCTTCCTGATTCTAAGGTATTATCATTCATTTTTATTATTTTTACATCTGCTACAATTAATCCCTTCATTTTGAAGTTTTTTCTTATCATATCTTCAATTTCTTCTTCTGATACTTTTTTATCTGCTTTTATCATTTGCTCTAATAGTGAAAAATAAAATACTCCTGCTGGCATTAAATCTTCTTCTTTACATACAGCATCCATATATGTTAGTAATTGAATTTGTAAACCTGCATAAACTTCATTTAAGTCAATGTTTTTACTTGAAGATTTGTAATCTATTATTCTTAAGTACTTACCATCATCACTTGTTGCAGTATCTATTCTGTCTATTTTCCCTTTTATTTCTACTCTTTTCCCGTCTTCTAATTCTAAAATTATTGGCTTATATTTTCCTTTTTTATCAAATTCAATTTCCGTTCCTTCTATATTGAAGTCACTATATATTAATGTTTCTATTATATATTTTAAAGCTTGACTAACTATTTTTTTTAGTCTTTTTACTAGTATTTTATATTTTGCTGTTGCTGTAAATATATAATTTTTTGATAAATTTAAGTTTTCGTCTATTATTTTTGAAACGATTTCTTGAATTTGTATTTCATCTAGTTCTGGTAAATTTATTTTTTCTTCTTTTACATATTTGAAAAATTCATCTATTGTTTCATGCATAAATGAACCTGTATTAAAGCTTTGAACTTTTAATTCTTCTTTTGGCTTAAGCCTTAATCCATATTGTAAATAATATGAAAATGGACATTTTCTATATTGTTCTAACCTTGATACACTTGTATTTAATGTATTTCCATATAGTTTATTTATATTTTCTTGTTTTATATTTTTAGGAAGATTTGTATATTTTAATCCTTCAAAGTCTTCCTTTAAGTTTTCTTCCCACTCTAATTGTTGTTTGTAATATTCATAAATATTATACCAAATACTTTCTATTTTTTCTTTATTTTTTAATTTGTATATATTTTCTATTAATTCCTCATATGTTATTTTTTTATTTACTATTTCATATTTTTTATTTATTACATCACTTTCTTCTGAAAGTTTTGGAAAGATTTTTTTTATCTTATTTATTAACATTGATGGTCTTAATGATTTACTTTCACTATCTGATGAAGAATATGACATATATATATTGTTTTCAGCTGTTGAAAATACTTTATATATATTGAAATTATCTTCATATAAATTTTCAATAGTTCCATTTGCTAGTTCTAGTCCATCATTTTTCAAGATTTCTCTATCACTATCATTTAAAAATCCTTCATCTTTATTTACACTTGGAAATATTCCATCATTTAAACCTATTATAAAAACAGTATCTACTTTGTGACTTCTAGTTCTATCTACATCTCCAAATGTTACTTGGTCTTGAGTTCCCGGAATCTTTCCTAATCCACTATTTTTTAAGCCTATCTTTAATATTTTGTTGTATTTATCAAATGTTAATTTATCATTTTTAAATGCGATTACTATTTCATCTAAAATGTCTAAAATTATTTTATAACTAGCTATATATTCATTTGCTAAGTCTATTAATCCTAAACTTTTTAATTCTTCTATTTTTATAGAAATCTTTTCTTCAATATTATTTTCTTGCATAAAACTATATAATTGTTTTGATATATTTATTCCTGTTCTTTCTTTATCAATATTGCTCTTTAATTTTATTAGTGGATTTATAATTTGCCTTCTTATTTCGTTTAGTCTTTCTATATCTTGCTTTTTATTCTCATCATTTAATTCATATTCAAAATCTTTTTTCCATTTATTTCTTTTTATTCCCCATTTATTACAGTAATTTTCTAACCTAAATATTTCATCTTGTTCTATATCTAAAAATCCTAGTTTTATATAGTTAAAAATTGATTCATTTGAAAAATTGCTTGCAAATATTTCTAAAATTGAAATTATATATTGAACAATTATATTTTGATTTAAATCTCTTTTTTCATCTATAAATACTGGTATTTCATAGTCTGAAAAAATACTTCTAATTAAAGAAGAATATGTATCAATATTTTTTGCTATAATTGCTATATCCTTATATCTTAAACCTTTTTCTCTAACCAATTTTGTTATAGTTTTTGCTATATTTTCTATTTCAGAATATTGGTTTTTAGCTAAAAACAAATGTAAATTTTCCACATTTTTCTCGTATTTTGTGGATTTTATATTGTATATATTTTTTTCTAGATGTCTTAATTCATTGTTCTTAAATCTATATTGTTCTTCTAATTTTATTGGATCTTCTAATTTTAGTTTTTCTTGATTTACTAGGTTTATTATTTTTCTTAATGTCTTTTTGTTTGAATAAAAAACATCAATATCAGGATTTGTGTTAAAATCTAATTCATCTATGCAAATTGTTATATTTACTTGTTTTGCATATTTTATTAGTTCTTTTATTACTTCATATTCTTGACTTGTAAATCCTGAAAATTCGTCTATATATATTATACTATTTTTGATAAAATCTACATCTTTTAAGTTTTTTGAAAGTATTGTTAGTAAATCTGTTTCTTCAATATATTTTTCTGATATTTGATTTTCAAAATTTTCATATATTAATTTAATATCTTCTAATTTTGTTTTTAAATATTTGTCTTCTAATTTTTCAGTTTCATCCTCTAATTTTTCTAGACTAATTCCGTGTTTTTTCATCTCTGTAATACTTTGCATTGCTGTTTCTATATTTTCATCAGATTTACCTAAAAACTTAAAATTATTTTTATTATTATCTAGGATAGAATAAATTAGCATTGCTTTCCCACATTTTGAAAGTGTGCTTTTTGAGTTTCCTCCTACTGTTTGCATGATTCTATGTGCTAGTCTACTAAAGGTTATTACTTCTGCATTTATTACAGCTTCTTCTTTTAAATAGTTCATTAAGTTCTTTTCTGCTGTAAATGAGAATTGTTCTGGTGTTATAAAATATATGTTTTCTTGTTTTTCTACTAGATTTGCTATTTCTGAAAAGCAAAAGCTACTTTTTCCAGTTCCTGCTTTTCCATAAATTATTCTTAAACCCATATTTTTTCTCCTAATTGTTCATTTTTGTGATAGTTATTTTATAGATAATTATTATGCTTCTCTTCTCCAATAAAATAAATATTGTTGTGCAAGACCTGCTAAATTTCCAAACTTTTCTTTTGCTAAATTTTCAATTTGTTTTTTACTTACTTTGTTTTCATCTTCATTTTTTATGTATAAATCATTCATAACTCTTCTTACCCAAACATCTATTGGAAATACTTCAAATCTTTTTAGGGTTGAAAATAACAAAATACAGTCTGCAACTTTTGGTCCTACTCCTGATAAGCTTAAAAGTTTTTCTCTTACTTCTATTGTATTTGGATTATTTTGTAATTTTTCTAAATCAATTTCTTTATCCAATATCATTTTTGTAGTTTCATATAATCGTATATCTCTAAATCCTAATCCTAAACTTCTATATTCTTCAACTGTTACATTTTTTAGTTCTTCTGGTGTTGGAAATGTATAATATTCTTTTCCGTTCCATTCAATTTTCTTTCCATAATTTTTTGATAGTCTTTCTATTATTCCTTTTATTCTAGGAATATTATTATTAGCTGAAATTATGAAAGAAATTATTGTTTCCCATAATTCTTGATTTAGAATTCTTATTCCTTTTCCATATTCTATACTTGTTTTCATATTTTCATCTATCTTTGATAATTTTTCTTTTATTTCTTCATAATCTCTATTCATGTCAAAATATTTGTTTATTTCTTCTTCAAAATTTTCAGCACTACTAACTCCTGTAAAAATGATAGTATCATTTTCTTTTTTCACATTTACTACATTATTTTTCCATATTCCAGTATAACTATCATCATTTTCTTTATTCCATCTAAAACATTGTCCACAGTCAAATATGTCTTTTAATTCAAATGAATTTGGACTTTCTATTATATATTTTTGTTCTTTCATATTTACTTCAATTCCTTTCTCAGGCATATATTAACACGGATAACTTTTTATTCCTAATTACTTAATTTGTATTTTTCTCAAACATAATACTAGATAATTTTTATTTTTTATTATTTATTTAATATTACTATTATTGTTTTATTTACTTTATATATTTTAAGTGAGTTATAAGTTTGGATAGTTTCTATTTTTTTACTAATTGTAATTATACTATATTTTTGTTAGTTTGTGTATATTTCTAATGCAAATTTAATCTTTACTTTTGTAAATTTTTTTATGCTCTTTTAAATCCTTGTCCTAATACTTCTCTTGAATTTGTTATTATTATAAAACTATTTTTATCAATTTTTTTTGCTATTTCTGTTACTTTTGATACATCTCTTCTTGTTACTGCACACATTAATATTAATATTTCTTCATTTGTGTACATTCCTTTTCCATATATTCCTGTTGTTCCTCTTTCTATTGATTTGCCTATTTTTTCGGCTATTTCTTCGCTTTTTTTAGATACTATAAAAATGAGTTTTGTAAAATCTATTCCTTCAAATAATATATCTATTATTTTTCCCATTAAATAAATTGCAATCCCTGAATATAATCCAATTTCTATTTCTCTGAAAAAAAACATATTTAATGTTACTATTATAATGTCTATTATAAAAATTATATTTCCTGTTTTAATACTTGGTTTATATTTTTTGGCTATATATGTTACCATGTCTGTTCCACCTGTTGAACTATTTACTTTTAGTATAATAGCTGTTCCTACTCCTATTATTATTCCTCCATATATACAAGCTAAAAATCTATCTTGTGTTAATGGTTTAAATTTATCTAGACAATCGATAAAAATTGATAATGATATTGTTCCTATTAATGATTTTACAAAAAAACTTTTTCCAATTTTTAATATTGAAATTAAAAACAATGGAATATTTAATAATATTATTGTTGTTCCCATTGGTATTTTTAATAGGTAATATATTATTGTTCCTATTCCAGCAATTCCTCCTGAAGATAATTGATTTGGTAACAAAAATAATGATATACCTATTGATATTACAAATGAGCCTAATATTGTTCCAAATATTTCTGCTATTTGCTTTTTTATATTGTATTTTTCTTCAATGTGTTTTATATTGTTCATGAAATCACCTTTATATAAGTATTTGTATTTTTAAGTATTTTATGCAAATTAGGGAATTCTAAAATATACAGTTAACCTGTAAAAATATTTTTTATATCACTTTTCCTTGTTTTATATTGAAATCATAAATACTAAATTTTAAAATCTTAAGTACCATAGATAACTAATGGAATTTTCAAAAAAGTGTGATATATTTGTGACAAACCTACATGAGAATTTAAAAAAAGCTTTTAATACTACTTGACAATAGCCCTATTATTTGGTATCATAATAATTGCTTAATTATGCGGGAATAGCTCAGTTGATAGAGCGCTGCCTTGCCAAGGCAGAGGTCGCGGGTTTGAGCCCCGTTTCCCGCTCCAGGTTCTATATAAAAATATAGAGCATATAATATATTAAAATGGCGATATAGCCAAGTGGTAAGGCACGAGTCTGCAAAACTCTGATCCCCGGTTCGAATCCGGGTGTCGCCTCCAAAAATACAGTTTTACAACGTGTTATACAGTTTTAAGATGTGTTAGAAAATCCCTAGAAATAGGGATTTTTTATTTTTTTGTTTTACTCTGTGTTATAATAAATTAAAGTGTCTGGGTTAAAATTGGGTTAAAAAAATAGTCCTCTTTTTCTTTTGCTTTTCACTATTTTATCATAATTATAATTTCTTAAATGTTGTCATATCAACGTTTTTTGACCTTGAAATTGCCCATAAAATTTGATTTTTATTGTCGAATATAAAATATTCGTGAAAATTGTGTGAAATTTTGTTTGATTACTTGCTATTTATAAGAATATAGTATATTATAATCGAGTAGAGAATAAATAATTATTTTATTTATTCTCTACTCGATTATTTGAGGGAAAGAAACTTTAAGAAGTATAATTTGTTGTATTTTGTAATTTTTTTGAAAATTTTGTGCTTTTTGTAATAAATGAACTCATATAAAAATGTCTTGATAAAAGTTAGATGTTATGATAAAGAAATGAATAAAGAATAATTGTAAAATTTGTGATGTTTGCTTGAAATATGTAAAAATTTATTGTATAGTAGATATTGTAGGAAATGAGATAGCAGATATGTTGTGGCTACCACTTTCAATACTCGATACATTCGAGAGCAAGGAGGTGGTTGTTTATGGGATTTATATTAACTTTAATATATGCTTTGGGATTCTCCCTAACTGTAAACGTAGCCTTGTTGTGTATTATATACATAATGTGGACTAATAAACAATAAAAAACAACACATTCTGCTTTGACCATGTACTGAACCCAAAAAATTGGACATTTTTTGAT
>CAUWFY010000076.1:0-7037 GCA_963558115.1 uncultured Clostridia bacterium | reverse complement strand
AAATTAGTAGTACCAGAAATGGAAATTAGTAGTACAACAGTAATGCGTAATGTAAAATTAATTCACATTTTACTGCATATTGCAGAGCCTTTCTAATATTAGCATGGTAACGAAGAATAGTGTTTCCTTTCAAACCTAATTTATATATTTCTGTATAAAAATCTTGTATATGATAAGGTTTTAAATCCTTTAGAGAAATATCTAATTTCTTAAAATAGTTATAAACTTTGCCTTTTACAATTCTTTCATAACCTGTATAAGTTGTTTTTACAACTCTAGGTTTTATAATTTCTAACCAATTAACCATAAAATCACAGAACTTTATATTGGCTTTATTATTTATGTCTAATCCAGAAAGGGTAGTTTTTTCGGCAAGTAATTTTTTATCTGTTGCACAACTTTTTTTAAATTCTAATGTCGATATAAATAAATTAAAGCAAGAGGATTTAAAAGAAAAAGTTTTTGGACATTGGGGATGTTGCCCTGGAATTAACTATTGTTATGCACATCTTAATAGGTTCATTAGAAAAACGAAAATAGTGCCTAATATTATTATAGGTACAGGACACAGTTCGCCTGCATTAATATCAAACCTTTATATAAATGGAAGTTTAGGAAAAATGTATCCTAAATATCAGTATGGTTTGGAAGGAATGAACAATCTTATTAGTGATTTTGGTAAGAATATGATTTTGCAAACTGAAATTTCTCCTCTATTGCCAGGAGTAATATTAGCTGGCGGAGAATTAGGAAATGCAATATCTGTTAGTATGGGAACAGTTATCAATAATCCAAAACAAACAACTTTAACAATTGTTGGAGATGGAGAATTTGAAGCTGGAACTACACTTTCTTCTTTATTATGTAATCAGTTGATAAATCCTAAGAATGATGGCTTCTTAGTAATTATGATAAATTTAAATGGGTATAAAATGACAAGTAGATCTTTAATAAGTCTAAATGAAGATTTTGCAGGACTACTTGAAAGTTTTGGATATGAAGTATTTAATACCTCTATAAATAATCATGAAGAAACTGGGAGAATCTTTGACGAGATTGCAAAGCGTCAAAAAGAATTGTATGAAGGAGAAAAAACAAAGATTCCTATTGTGATACTGAAATCGCCAAAAGGATTTTCAGCTCCAGAAACGATAGACGGATTAGCGTTTGTAAATAGCCATCTGAGTCATAAAGTTTCTACACTCAAAATACCAAAAGATATTAAAAATTCTGTAGAAATTATTCAAAAATGGTTGATGAGCTATAAACCTGAATCATTATTTGTTAATGGAGTACCGAGCAATATGGTTTTAGAAAATATTCCTAAAATCAAAAAAAATAATGTAGAAAAGAATATTAGAAATGCAAAAAGAATTAACATTAATAGTTTTCCATCAAACGAAATGAAAGCATTATCAAAATATTTTATAGAGTCTACTGATGAAGATTTTTTGATTTTCAGTCCTGATGAATCTATTTCAAATGGACTAAATGATTTTGTAAACCAATATGGGATACGATATAATGTAGAAATTGATAGTTCTATAAGGGTAAAAGAAAAAGGAAGAATTGTCGAAATTCTAAATGAAGTGATATGTATAACTATGTTATACGGATACTTGAATAGTGGAGGAGATGGAGTATTTATTACTTATGAAGCTTTTTCTCCATTAGTTTCTAGTTTCTTATCACAATGTTATAAATTTTATAAGCAACAAAAAGAAGGAAATGTAAAAGAAATACACAATTCTTTAAAAATTATTATCACTAGTTTAGGATGGAGAAATACTTACACACACCAAAATCCAGACTTATTGAATACTCTATTAAGTAAAGAATCTGAATATGTTAGAATCTATTTTCCATCAGAAGCAAAACAAGCAATTCTTTGTTTTGAAGAGATGAAACGAGCTAAAAATTCTATACAAGTGTTATATCTTACTAAAACAGAGGTAAATACCTATAGAACAATGGAACAAGCTAAAACAGATGTCAAAAGAGGATATTGGATTAAGAAGTTTAAGAATACAAACAGTTCTAATAAAATCTTATTAATAGCAATAGGAGATATTATAACTAATGAATGTTTAAAAGCTTCAGAATTAATATCTGATAGAGATATTGATGTCTTAAGTATAATAAAATCAGATTGTTTACAAGAACTAAATATAGATATAAAAAAATATCATAAAGTTCTAGTGTATTGTACTGGATATTGTGATATAATCCGAGGGGAATTATCTAAAATGTTTGATACAACAAAATGGCTATTTAAAGGTTATAACGATTCTACATATGGTACATATAAAAATGTACTTGAAAGTAATGGAATCGATATACAAAGTATAACAAGAGATATTAAGGAGGATTATTATGAACTTTAGAGGAGAAAAACTATTTGATGCATCTTTTGACAAATTCGCAAAGACCTATGATGATGTTAGACCAAGGTATCCTATCCAATTGTACAAAGATATTCAGAGATTTTGTGATATTTCATCTCAGACTAATCTACTTGAGATAGGAACAGGAAGTGGAATTGCAACAGAAGAAATTGCAAAACTAAACCCAGAAATTATCACAGTAGAACCAGGAGAAAACTTGGTAGAAGTTGCAAAGCAGAATTTATCAAAATATCGCAATATTCAATTTATTTGTGATACATTTGAAAATTGTGATTTTAAGGAAAGTCAATTTGATATCATTTTATCAGCGACTACTTTTCATTGGTTAGAGAAGGAGAGCAAATACTATGATTGCTATAAATATTTAAAAGATAATGGCTTTTTGGTATTATTCTGGAATAGCTTTTGCCGTGAAAACTCGCAGATTATGAAAGAAATTGATGAAGTTTATGCTAGAAATTTATCTGAGACATATGAAAAAAAATCTGATGTTAACAGAGGTGTTTTAGATAAGGTAATAAAAAGAGAACAAGAATTAATTCAAAGTGAATATTTCTACGTTTCAGCATTAAAGAGATACAAGACTGAATATCAATATAATGCTGATAGTTACGTAGCTTTGTTAAATACCTATCCTAAAATTATAAAGTTGGAATCAGAAGTGAGAGATAAGTTTTTAGCAGAAATAAAGGAAGTAATCGTAAAAAATGGAAACAGAATAACAATACCTATTTTAACAAGTTTATATATTTGCAGGAAAAGGGAGCAATTTACTAATGATTTAGGTTGCCAAAAAGCAAATTTATATTCTTCAGAAAAAATAGACATGAGCTTATAAGGAGAAATTTATTATGATTAAAAACTTTGAAGAATTGATAACTTTGTCGAAAAAATATGGAGTACCAAAAGAAGATATCTTATTTATGGATATGAATTTAAGTGGTCTCAATGCAATAGATGATTTAGATCGGGTTAGATTTGCTTTAAAATTAGATATCAATAATGGATTATTTGATTTAGCAAGTAAAAAATCAATTGAGAATTATTACTTTGCTTTACCGGTTAAATCAGAGTCTAACTATCAGGTTAATGATAATAGGTTGATGTTTAAAGATGAAATGATTGTAGGTGAAGTTGGAACATTAACAGAAGATTTCTGTGATTCTTCTTATTCAAGAAGAGGTGGAACAGTATTAAATGTTAATCCAAATGCGCGTACTTCTTGTAGAGGGTGTAAATTCTGTTATACAGCGTATCAAACAGCAAGGGACAAGAAAAAGTTGACTGATAGAAAATCACTTGAAGAATTTTTTGATAAATGGTTGCTCAGTCATGAACTTTCTGATTTAAGTCATGTATTACAAATTGCTATTGTAACAGGCTGTTTTGATTCAGAACAAGATGTAGTGAATTTTTTATTATTATTAAATGCTGTACTTAAAAAGTATTCATTTAGAGGAGAAATATTCTATCTTGGTTCACAAATAACTACAAGAGAATCATTAGAAAAACTTTTGCCTATAAAAAAATTTGGATATTGGTGTTAGAATAGATATATAGACACAAAATTTTACGAATCGAGAAAAAATGATATAATATTCACATAATATTGTCAAAAATGAGTTTTATGATTTCTTTTAATTTTATACGTTCTACAAAAGTTCTACAAAATTTTTTTTATTTTAGGTAGTGTCAATAGTATTTGATTAGGACACCCTAAAAATAATATTTTAACTTGTGACTTGTTCACCCTTGAAATAGTCACAAGTTATATTGTATAATATAAATGTAAAAGTTTTTAAGCTGATAATCTTTTAACTCGTCCTTTAGCTTGAGAAGAACCAGCATGAATTAAATCAACACCTAAATTCAAAAAGTAAAAAAGGTAAACATCTAAATTATGAAGAAAGATGGTGGAATAGAGATAAACGAACAAAGATTGAAATAACTGAACTTTTAGATAGAACAGAAAAAACAACAAGAAATGAAATAAAAAGAGGATTAGTAAAAAATCTAACAACAGAGCTAATAGAAGTCTGGGTGTATAGTGCAGATGTTGCACAACAAAGATATGAATATTATCTAAAAGCAAAAGGACCAAAGTTAAAAATAGATAATGATTATGAACTTAAAGCATATGTTGAAAAATCAATAAAGGATAAGTTTAATGAAAAAAGTGATATATTAGATGATTTTGAATGGGAAAATAGAAATCCAGAAGATTATTTTTTGTATACGATGTTAAAGAAAAAATTTGAATTTGAAAAAGCATTTGAAGAATTTGAAAATGGAAAATTTGGTGAGTATGAAAATGTAAGTTATTTTGGAATTAAAAAAACTAATAAAAGTAATGAATTAAGGAATCAAATAAAAATTCTATATTATAATTCAAAAGATGATTTTGCAATAAAGTTAAAAACCAAACAAGAAGATGAAGTTGTGCTTTGTAAAAATCCAAAAGGAGAAACATTTAATGAAATATATACAAATATAAAACAGCAGGAAAATACTTATAGGGGAAATAAAAATTTTCAAGAGGGAGAATTATTAAAAGTTCCTAATATACAGGTAAAGAAAAAGAAAGAATTTTCAGAAATACAAAATAAACCATTCTATTTTTCAAATGGGAAGATGTATAAAATTGAAAAAGCAATACAAACGATAGATTTTGAATTAGATAAAACTGGAGGAAAAATTAAAAGTGAAGCTGGCATGATGGTAAATAAATCAGCAATATTCCATGACGAAATTAGAGAATTTTCTATTGATAATACATTTACAATCTTTTTAATAGAAAATCAAAAAGAACATCCATATTTTGCAGCAAAAATAACAGATATATCAAAGGTGCAAAATTAAGAAAAGCAAATTTAGAAATGAAGAAAAAAATATGTATAATATTAACAATATTATACTAAATAGCATACTAATATATTGAATAATAAAGAAAGGAGAATTTATGAGAAAAAAATTATCTAGTTTAATTATTAGTATGCTTATTCTAACACTATTTATTGGAAATTTCAATATTGTAGCAAATGCAATTAATCAAACAGATGAATGTATATCTACAACTGAAATACCAATGCAAACTATAGTAGAAGAACAATCGTTAGAATATCAAAGTACGGAAGAGGAAGAATTTAGAAAAGAAAATGAAGAAGCATATAAAAAGGCGATACAAAATGATACAAACCAAAGAGCTAGAAACAGTAATTTTCAACTAGGACCATATGAAGGGCTTATATATTATTCTCAAATAGACAATAGATGGAGAAATGACCCTTATACAATAACCGGAAATCCATCACAAACAATAGGAACTAGTGGATGTGGTCCAACAGCAGCAGCAATGGTAGTTTCAAGTATAAAAGGAATTATAACTCCTACACAAATGGCAAATTTATATGTAGAAAATGGTTTTAGAAGCAGAAATAATGGAACATATTGGTCAGCATTTAGATGGACTGCAAATAAATTTGGTATAGGATTTGAAGAAACCACAAGTTTAAATCAAGCAATAGAATTAGTAAAAAATAATTATTATGTAATAGTAAGTGTAAATGATGGACTATTTACTTCAGGAGGACATTTTGTTGTTCTAGTTGGAATTAGTGGAGATTACTTAGAAATTTTTGATCCATATCTATACAGTGGAAAATTTGATATTCCTAGTAGAAAGGGAAAAGTAATAGTAGAAGGAAATAAAGTTTATTGTAGTATAAATAATTTTAGAAATTATGCAAATTATCAAAGATTTTTTGCTTTTAAAAATGATAGAGAAAATAACAAAAGTGAGACAGAGAATATTACAATGCCAGAATATACAAGATATGTAAAAACATCAACAGGAATAGGTGTAAATGTAAGAAGTGGACCTGGGATAAAATTTTCTAAAATTAAAGCATATCCAGATGGAACTAAAGTAACAGTATATGGAATGGAAGGTATTTGGGCAAGAGTTGGAAGAAATGAATGGATAGATTCAACATATTTAGCTGTAAGATATAATAATCAAATAGCAGATTATATATTTAACCCATATAAAGTTAAGATAATATCACCAATAGGTCTAAATATTAGGATGGGAAATTGTATTTCCTATAAAAAAATAGGAGCATATAGATATGGAGCAGTTGTAGAAGTAATAGCAGAAAAGAATGGTTGGGGAAGAACTAATATAGGTTGGATAGATTTACAATATACTGAAAAAGTTGAAAATATACCGTCAACAGTAGGAATGGTAAAATATTTTAAAGGAAGAACAATTTTATATCAAAATCCAAATTTATCAGGAAGAGAGTATCAATATTTACCAAATACAAGTGTTATAATTTTAGAAAATGTAAATTCTCAAGTGGATAAAATTAAAGTAAGAGAAACCGGAAGAATAGCTTATGTTAGAAGTAATAGTTATAAATAATGTTAAAAATAGAATATATTATTAGAAATAAAGTATATATTTATTTTTAGCTAAAAGAAAATAAAATTTTGTAATATTTTAGCTAAGACAAAAAGAGTTAGACTATAAGATTGAATATAATAGTTAAGTAAAAATATAAAAAGGAAATTTGAAAAAGGGCATAATTTACAAAAATGCTCTTTTTTGATTTACAAATTTAAAGTAAGAAG
>CAUWFY010000075.1:0-7058 GCA_963558115.1 uncultured Clostridia bacterium | reverse complement strand
AAACTATTAAAGAAATGAATTGTTTTTGTTTATTATAATTTTCTTTTAAAATAAAAGCACTATTTTTTACTTTTTATGTTTTATAATATGTTATTTAAAATACTTTTCTTCTGCAGTTCTTTGTGCTAATGTATAAAAGCTTTCTCATTTATTATAATTATGTCGTTGGTGCTAGTCCAAGTAATTCTGATGCTTCTTTTAAATTTATATATTTTTTCTTATTCATCTATTTTTCCTTTCTTCTTTTTCTTATATACTTCTTTTTTATGAGCATTAATTAATTTGTTTGTATCTTTTCTTTTGACTAATGTTGTTTCTTCATGAACTAAATCATAATCATTACCTATATTTTCTTTTGCTTCTTCATAAGTCATTTCTTTTTCTATTGGTTCTTTTATTCCCCTACTTTTTATAAATATTCTTTCTCCTATTGGTACTTCTTTTAATTGAGTTTTCTTAGACATATAATCTGCAATACCGTTTGCTCCTTTTGTATTATTTTTTCCTGTTATTCTTTGTGTTTTAGTTATTCCTTTTTTCCATATTTGTTCTATTTCCTTATTTTTTATGTATAAGGTTTTATTTTTTGTATCTTTAATTAATAAATGAACATGCCATCTTCCATTTTTCATTTTTTCGAATTTATAAATATACTCAATTTTTTTATTGTTGTATTTTCTTTTTAATCTTTTGATAAAATATTTTGTATATCGTTTTATTTCTATTAAATCTGTTATATCATTTGCACAGGTAAGAGTAATAAAAAGTTCATTTAAATTTCCTTTAAAATTATATAAAACAAGTTCTTTTAATTTCTTCATTGCTTTTGTTATTTCCTTTTTTGTTTTGAATTTATTTTTATTTTTATATTTATTAATTTTTCCTGTTGATAAATCTATAAAATGATTTTTTCCTATTCTTTTGTATCTTCTTAGATTTCTTGGGCTTCTCCAACTTCTTTTTATTTCTTTCTTGTAACCATAATCAATGACTTTTACTTTTGCTTTTTTTGGTATCTGATAATTTTCCCCTCTCTCAAAATATATGCCATTATCATCTTTACTCATCTATTTTCTCCCTTTTATTATTATTTATTGGGGCTTGTTATAGAGTTTATTAATTAAATTAATATATTTTTGATATTAAAAATTTGTTTATACCTTTTTATTTCTGCTACCATTGTTGTTGCTGCTGCACCACATTTTGACTCTGCTACTGGTCCTCCTGTAATATCTAAAAATTTTCTTTTTATTTAATATAATTATCTCTATAAGTAGCCCAAAATTAGAAGATATAAAACTATTGATTTTTATTTATTTTTATCGTAAAATAAGCATAGAGAATAAATAAAACTGTAACGGGTTTTATATCTCCTTTTGGGTATTAAGAAAGTGCCAATTTCTTAATATCCTTTTTATTAAAACTTTTTTCTTTTGGTATTAGTCTTTTTGGAACTTTTAAATAATTCTCCATAATATAAGTTCCTCTTTTACAAATTATAATCGGGTTGTTCCATAGTATCTGGACCAAATATCCATGGCAAATAATTTCTAAGATTTTCTTCATCACTTAGACCATAAGAATATAATTCTACTATCGTATCATTTTCACAAAATAATACATTATAGACATCTTCTTCATTGTCGCTATTCAAATGAAATTCATTATTTAAATATTCTTTGTCTTTTGAAATTTTTTCAAATTCTTCTTTTATAAGATTTATGATATTACAAAATTCTTTTAGTAACTCACATATTTCAAAAATAGTAAGTTGTTCTAAATTTGAAAAATATACTATTTTGTTAGTAAATTTTTTATTTTTAATTATAGAATCATATTTTGAATTTATAATCTTTGAAATTCCTTCTAGCATATCCAGTAATTTTTTTATTTTATTTAAATTTATAACTGATGACTTATGCACATGTATATCAGCAAATTTCTCTATTATAATTCGTTTTTTATCAACTAATCCATATACATTTGTTGTAATATTAAATAATTCATCTAAAATAAGATAATCAATTTTATCGCCTGTAATTTTTAGATGTTTTAGATTATTTTTTGACTCTATACATTCTCTTAAAATATTGTACTTTTGTTCTATTTTAAGAACCTCTTTCACTATTGAAAATCCATATTGTTTTTCTCCTTGCATTTGCGATGATGAAATTAATAATTGACTACTTTTTATATCATAGAAATCGTACAATTTATTTAATTTTTGATACTGCCTTTTGTATTCTCTTTCCAAAAATAATTTACAAGGAAGAAAAACATTATAAATGTAGCTTTGGTTGTTAGGAATACTGTCTTTTAAACTCTTTAAGCAATATATGTACTTTCTTTCTAGTTGATTTTGTACTTCTTGTATACCTATAAGAATTTCAAAATATTTTTTGCTCAAATACATATCTTGATTACATGGAATTAATGGTCTATATACTTGTTCTAATTCTTTTGGAAATTCTTGAACATTAACTTTAAAATAATCAATAATATTATTTTGAAATTTCTGGACTTTTTCTTTTGTTTCTTCCTCTGTTATATCTAAACTTTTAGGCTCTTTCATTTGGATTTCTTTTATATCCCATCTTATTGAGTCAGTTAACTCTATCGTTTCTCCTAAACCTGTTGTAATATACATATAAATTTCTCCTTTCAAAAATTAAAATTTTCTGATATGTTTTCTAGTATATCATCTAAATCTTCATTATCTTCACCTCCTCCGCTTCCTTTTCCATTACCTACAATTCTTATATTATTTATCATCATTCCTTCAAAAACTGTTCTTCTTACATCTTTTAATTCTTCATAATTCAAGTCTTCTAGTTCATTCTTAACTAAGTCGTCTTTCTTATCAGCAAGTTCTATAATTTCCTCTATTATTTTTTCTTTTTCTTCCATCTTTTTTTTTTCCTTTCTTTACTTTTTCTCCCAAACCACCCACCCATTTAAATTTAGTATTCTGCAATTTTTTCTTTTAAAGTTTCTAAAATATTTTTTAAAATCGTAGAAATTTCTTTTGCAACTGTTGGTTCTATTTTTAAAACTAACATTGTATTAACAACACAATTCTTTTCTGTTTCTGCCGTTTCAAGCAATTCCTGTCTGTCTTCTGAAAAATTCCCTGTTCTTTCTATTGGTTCAACAACTGCTTGTACTGCACTTTTAAACTCAAAAACAGAAGTAATTAAATCTATAACAGTTGCAATTTTTCCATTAGTAATATCCTTTGTTGTTAGTTCTGTTTTTAATAAGTTTAATATTTTTTCAGAACCTCCATTATTTATTTGCATAATTTTGCAATAAATATTTAAAATTGAATTATCATTCATCAAATTCCCTCCCTTCTTTTTGTTAATTTCATTTTAACACGAAATTTTTATAATTCTAAAATATTGCTTTTTAATTCTTTTTTTGATAAAATTATTTAAAAAAAGGAACTGCAGTTCCTAATTAAATTGTAAGGAGAAAAAAATGAAAATTAATGATTGTAATTTGACTCTAGGAGAAATAATTGAAGATTTTATGAATCTAAACAACTTAAAAAAACGAGATTTTTCTAAACTTATGAAAGAATATGGTGGTTCTCTTTCTGAGAAACAAATAGGAACATGGAAAAGTGATAATCCACCAAAGTATATGGTTTCTTTTAATCTTATTGCTTTAAGTCAAATAACAAAAACACCAATTGATGACTTATTAAATAATAATTTAGAAGAAAAAAATCATGATACTATTTTTTTGAAAGAATTAGGATTAAAAAGTTCTACTACTTTAATGTTAAAAAAATATAAAAATCCTTCTAAAAAGCCTTTATTTGAAGCACCCAAAAAATCAATTGATAGTATATCAGAATTAGACATTATTAACTATTTCATTTCTGATGAAGACTTAAATTCTACATTTAAAGAACAAATTAAAAATTTTATTATTGGTTATAAAAAATTAGAAAAAGATTACAATAATTTAAATAAAAATAAGCAATACTTTACGAAAGAAGATTTTCAAAAACAAAAAAAGAATTTAAAAACCGAAGAAAATGATTTACAGAAAAAACTTTTCAACGAAATTGATAAAAAAATGCATACCACAATAAATAAATTTATTAAAAAACAATTATCTTTATTTAAGTAATATATAATAGATATTTATTCTACTACTTCCTCTTCTGCTCCTGCACCACAAAAAATAAAGTCCCGTTTTTAAGGACTTTATTTTTGTTTTTTATGTTAGGGGTTAAATGACTGATAAAAAACATTAAATTTATTATAATATGCTTTTTATAAATTCTCACTATTAATTTGTAAAAATTTTATTTTTCCACATATAACTTTATTACTATAAAAATTGAATTTTTAAAATACTAAAAAACATAATTAAATATTAATTTTACTTTTTTATCTGTTATATTATATATTAATTTTTACTATTATGATAAACCTTAACCTGCTCCATGTTCTTCAAATAGCAATATGTATGGTTGTGAACTTTCTTCATAAAATTTTCTTTCTATTTCATAAGTATATGTTCTAAACACTTCATCATTTACTAAAACGGTTATTGTTGGTGGTCTTTTAGCTGTATAACTAACTTGGGATGTTTTACACATATATAGTTGTGGTATATCTAAATCTTGATTTGTTAAATTATCGTTAAAAATAATTTTATCATCAGCTTTTACAACAACCTTTAATGGTTCATTTATTGACTCAACAACATAATTTCCTGTTTTATCTCTAATATATGCTTTCGCTAAGCATGTTCTATGTAATAGAAAATTTATTGTTCTTTCTTTTATTTTATTTACAAAAACATATAATGTTTCCCCTTCATATAATATGCTTCTAGAATATGCAGCAACAATTTCTCCTTTATAATTTGTAATCACTTCATTATGATAACTTTGGTCTAACACAATTCCTTCTTCTTTTGATATATCTTCTTGGTATTTTATTTGATACGGTACATTTAATTTTTTTATCTTTTCAATAGCTTGTTTTTCTGTCATCCCTTGTAAATTAGGAATCTCTATGTAAGATTTATCATTTACTTTTTTGCTATTCTCAACATCATTTTTTATTGTTTGTTTACCTATACCAGATTGTTCTTTTGCTTTTTCAAAGCTTTCCATATCTTCAAAATATACCTTTTTTCCGTTTTCATCTAAAAGCCAATATTCTGTTCCATTAGTACAAATTATTCCCTCTTTATCTTTTAACTCTGGATATTTTGCATATATTTCATCTAGTAAGTTCTCTGATGTGGCTTCTTCATCTGAATTCTTTACATTTTTTGAAAATATTAAAGTAAAATTATATTCATTAGCATACTCTAAATCTCCGTTTTCTAATATTTTTATTTTTTCATTGTATGGCATTTTTTTGCTTTCTTCTATATCATCTCTATTTAGTTCATTATTATAATTTACTGTTAACTTAACTTCATTTTCTAAATTTATATATGTGCCTGTTTTTATAAATAATTCGGAATTTTCGACTCCTGTTTGCATTATAAAATCTTTATCTGTATTAAATCTTATAAAACCTATTGTTCCTTCAGTAATACATTCATAATTAACCCCTATTTCAATATTAGTATCTGTTATCTTTTCTATTTTTGTTTCATTATTCACATTAGTTTCAGTATTTTCATCTTTATTCATTTTTAAAACAATACTAATCATTATTGCAATTATGATAATAATTATTATTGGAAGAATTATCTTTACTGCTATTTTTTTATTATTCTTTTTTACTTTCACTTTATTTTCCAAAGTTTCTTTATTTTCAATGCATTCATTCACATCTTTGCCACAGTTAGTACAAAAACTATTTCCTTCTTTTATTTCTTTGCCACAATTTTTACATATCATTTTTATTTACCTTCTTTTATATTTCATTATTAGAATTATTTGTATCACTTTCCTTTGGTTCATTCCATTCATTCAACTTTTTAGCTGACTCTATTGCTAAATCTTCATTATCTCCATAATTTGCTGAATTAATAATTCCATTAGCAGGATTAATCTTATAATACCACTCTCCCTCTTTTTTTGTAACCTCACTTAGCACTACATAATATACATTGTATTTTCCTGCTCCAAAACCATTCACTAATTTAGCATAACATGATACTAAATATCTTCCATAATTATCTTCCTCTAGTACACTTGTTGTTCCAAACTCTGGCTCATAGTTTGCAACTCTTCTTATTGCCGTTTTTGCACAACTTATAATAGCGTCATTAGTTGGTTTATTCCTTCTTTTTTCTTCTTCTTCTTTTTGCTTTTCAAATTCTTCTTTAGTAATAGTTTTTATATCGATTGTACTTCCTTTTAATATGTATCCACTACCATATTTGGGTTCCTGACTAATAACTATATCACTTTCGTTAGATGAACCATTAATTTCTAGCTTTAATCCTAACTCTTCTGTTTTTTTCTTAGCTTCTTTTACTGTTATTTCTGTTATATGTGGAATGCTTAATTTTAGTTCTCCATTATATACTACTACACCTATAAAACCAATTAATATTACAGAAATACCAATTATTAAATTCTTGTATTTTGATATAAATTGTTTATATCCATATTTATTTTCAATTTTATTACCACATTTACCACAATATTTTGCATTATTTTCTAAATTTGAACCACATTTATTACATTTCATTATAATTCCTCCTATTTAATTTTATCTAATAGTTCTTGTTTCTTCATACTATATTCAAAATCTGTTAATACTTTTGCATCGTGTAAATCTGAAAGTTTTTTTAGTTGTGATGTTATCGTTTCTTCTGTTACTATTTTATTTTCAATTTTTATTGCTTGTCCTACTGTTTGAATACTTGATACTTGCTTATTTATTAAATTTACAATTTTGCTAGCTTTATCTCCTGATAATAATTCAATCCAATTCTTATTAACAGTTACAACTGTTCCATTCTGAATAACTGTTTCTATTTTTTCTATTGGTGTCATTATATCGTTACCTTTATTTTCAAATATAACTCTTTTATCTGTTACAATAGCAAAATTAGTTCCTAGTAAGCAC
>CAUWFY010000074.1:0-7071 GCA_963558115.1 uncultured Clostridia bacterium | reverse complement strand
GAGCAACAAATGGATTTATAAGATGGCCATTTATTGTAGAAGGTATGATAATTGGAATAATATCTAGTTTAATTTCAATTTTGATAGTTGGAGTTGCATATAACTTTATAGCTGAACAAATGGTAAATGCATCATTTATGAAAATTATGGGAGTAAGTTTAGTAAGCTTTGGAGATATGTTCAATTCAATAATAGTTGTTTATATGCTATTAGGTATAGGAATAGGAGCTTTAGGAAGTATAATTTCTATGAGAAAATATTTAAAAGTGTAAGGAGTAAAAGACATGCGTAAAATTTTATGTATTGTTTTAGCCTTTATGATTGTTTGTACATATGCAACATATATATATGCAGATGATTTGGAAAATTTGCAAAGTCAGCAACAAGATTTACAAAATCAGTTAAATGAATCTAATAATGAATTAAATGAAGTACAAAGTCAATTATCAGAAAATTTACAGCAAATTGAAAAATTAGATGAAAGAATACAAAAATCAGAAGAGGAAGTAGATAAACTAAATAATGAAATATCAAGCTTAGAAACTGATATAAATGATATTAAATCAAAACTTGAAGTTGCAGAAACAAACTATGAAAAACAAAAAAATATAATGGAAAAAAGATTAATATCAATTTATGAGGCAGGAGAAACAAGATATATTGATGTATTACTAAAGTCAAGAGATATTTCAGAGTTTTTATCAAATTATTACTTAATAACACAAATAACAGCACTAGACAAAGAATTACTAGATGAAGTTAGCCAAAAAAAGAAATATATAGATTTATCAAAACAGAAACTTGAAAAAAATCAAGAAAAATTAAAAATTGCATTACAAAATCAAAATAGAACATCAATAATTTTGCAAAATACTAAAACTTTAAGAGAAAATTATATAGCAAGATTATCAGAAGAGGAAAGAGCTAAACAAGCTCAAATTGATGAAATAACTTCTCAATATAATGAAATAAATAAACAAATTCTAGAACTTGCAAAACAAGGATTAGATACAGAATATATTGGTGGAGTTTTAGCTTGGCCAGTACCGGGCTATACAAAAATATCATCAAATTATGGGATGAGAGTACATCCTATAACAGGACAATATAAATTACATACAGGTGTAGATATAAGTGCACCAATGGGAGCAAATTTTGTAGCAGCAAATGATGGAATAGTTACAAAGGCAGGATATAATACAGCATATGGAAATATGGTAATAATAGACCATGGAGGAGGAATATCAACTTTATATACAGTAGGACAAACAGTAACAAGAAATGAACCAATATTAAAAGTAGGGTCAACAGGATATTCAACAGGACCTCATGCACATTTCGAAGTTAGAATTAATGGAGTGGTTACAAATCCGATAGAGTATATTACAAATGGAGTGATACCAAGTAGTCCAAATAATCAAGAAGAAAATGAAAATAAAGATGAAAATCAAAATCTAAATGAAACTAAAAAAGAAAATGAATCACTAGAAAATACTAATAATACTACGACAAATTGACAAAACAACTATAAAACATAATATAATTTATATGCAAAATTAAATACCTAAGAAAAGTAAAAATATATGTAGAAAAGAAAGGAGTGTATAGTGTACAAAATACACTATACAAAAAATCATATGAAAAAAATATTTTTAAAAATACTAGGGATAGCAATGATAATAATATTATTTTTACAATTAAATGTTTTAGCAGTAACAAAATCAGAGTTAAATCAAGATAGCAAAGATACAGATAAAAAAATAGAAGAAGCAAAAGAAGAACTAGAAGGAATAAAATCAGAAAAATCTGAAACATTGAAACAGGTAGAAAATTTAATAACAAAAATATCTTCATATCAAAATGAAATAGACCAATTAGATACACAAATTTCTAAGTTAAATAATGATATAAAAGATGCGCAAAATAAGATAAATCAAAAACAAGAAGATTATAAAAAAGAAAAAGAATTATTAGAAAAAAGATTAGTAGCAACATATGAAGCAGGAGAAACTTCATATTTAGATGTTTTATTATCTTCAAGTAGTTTAACAGATTTAATTTCAAATTATTACTTGGTTACAGAAATAACAAGATATGATAAAGAATTAATGCAAAAAATTAAAAAAGAGGAAGAAGAAATTGCAAAAGCAAAGGCTACATTGGAAAATAGTAAAAGTGAACTAAACAATTCAAAAGCTACAAAACAGTCAAAAGCGACTCAATTAAAACAAGCAAAAAGCGAAAAAGATTCATATGTATCAAAATTAAATGAAGATGAAAAAAATACCCAAGAGCAATTAGAACAATTTGAAAAAGATAAAAGGGATATTCAAGCACAATTAGCAGCGATTGCAAAAAAAGAAGCTGAACAAGCAGCAGCTGGAAATTCAAATAATAATATTGTAAATAATCCTAGTGCTAGTGGATATATAAGACCAATAGTAGGTTATGGAATAACTTGTGGATGGATGGGATATGCAAACCATACAGGAGTAGATTTTAGTGGCTCAGGAATAGCTGGAAAACCAATTTTAGCAGCAAAAGCAGGAACTGTTGTAACATCAACAGCCCTAAAAAACTCAAATGGGACATACAGAAGCTATGGAGAATACATAGTAATAAACCATCATGATGGAACTATGACATTATATGCACATGGTAAGCCAGGTTCAAGACTTGTGAGTGCTGGTCAAAAAGTAAGCCAAGGGCAACAAATAATGAGTGTAGGAACAACAGGAAATTCAACAGGATACCATTTACATTTTGAAGTTAGGGTAAATGGAGTACCAGTCAATCCAGCACCATACTTAAAATAGATAAATTTATTAGGAGGAACTTATGAAAAGATTATTTGTGAAAATAATAGGTGGGGTAATTGCAATAATGCTTTTATTTCAGTTTAATGGAATAGTTTTAGCAGATGAAATAAAAGATTTACAAAATAAGCAATCAGATACTTCAGAAAAAATAGATGAAGCAAAAGAACAAAAGAAACAAGTTTCTCAAGAAAAAAATGAAACACAAAAACAGGTAGACAATTTAAATAATCAAATTTCTGACTATGAAAATGAAATTGGAGATTTGAATTCAAAAATAACAAACTTAAATACACAAATTGAAGATTCGCAAAATAAAATAGTACAAAAACAAGAAGATTATAAAAAAGAAAAAGAATTATTAGAAAAAAGATTAGTAGCAACATATGAAGCAGGAAGAACCTCATACTTAGATGTTTTACTTTCAGCAGAGAGCTTAACAGATTTTATATCTACATATTATTATGTAACAGAAATAGCTAAAAATGATTTAGAATTAATGGAAAAAATCAAGAAAGAAGAAGAAGAAATAAAAACAGCAAAAGAAACTTTAGAAACAAGCAAAAAAGAATTATCAAGTTCAAAAGCAAAAAAAGAAAGTATGTCTGTTCAATTACAAACAGCTAAGAATGAGAAAAGTAAGTATGTAGCACAATTATCAAAAGAAGAACAAGATATACAAGAAGAAATAGACCAGTTAACAAGAGATAATCAAAAGATACTTAATGATATTAAGGTAGCACAAGCAAAATATCAAAAACAATTAGAAGAATTGAAAAAACAAGAAGAAAATAAAAAGCCTTCAACAGGAAATACAGGAAATAGTGGTAGTAACTCAAATAATAAGCCATCAAATGGTAACTCATCAAATAATAAGCCATCAAATGGAGGAAGCTCTTCAAGTAACAAGCCATCAGGAGGAACTTCATCAGAAAGTGGAAATAGTGGAAGTTCATCATCTGGTTCAGGATATTTTATAAGACCTGTAAAAGGAGGCTCAATTACAGCAAATGGATATTATCCTTCAAGTGGTAAATTTCATGGAGCAATAGATTATGGAGTAAATGTAGGAACACCAATATATGCAGCAGCAGCTGGAGTAGTAATGTCAGTACAAAATTTAACAAGTAGTTATGGAACATATGTAGTAATACAACATTCAAACGGATTACAAACTTGGTATGCTCATGGTACATATGGATCTATAGCAGTATCACCGGGACAAATAGTGTCACAAGGACAAGTAATAATGAAGAGTGGAAATACTGGGAATTCAGGAGGACCACATTTACACTTTGAAGTAAGAAAACCACTATATACATATAGTTATAGTGCTAAAAAATATGGAGATGATTGTAGAGTAGATCCTAATAAGTATTTTTAATACAGATTTTCTTATATAAGAAACACTATAAAATTTGTAAGTTACGTAAACTCAAAGTGAAAATAAATTAAACTTTAAAATTTATTTTCAAAAAAAAATTAATTTTTAAATTAAAGAATTCTTATATAATCAAACAGAATAAAAATATTTAAAACAAGCTTATAATATATTTTAAAAACAATATGAATATAAATTAAAAATATAAATAATATAAATATATGATATTTACTAAAGACACAGTTTTTGCACTATTCATATTTTCAAAAATAATCAAAAACAGTGTCTTTTAGCTATATTATAGCAAAAGGAGAATTTCAGAGTATTACATTATATTATATTATATGATTATAAATATGTATTAGCAGTTTAACAAAATGGTTTATAGGCTTAACCTTCTTATAAAAAACCTAAATAATAAAAAGGAGTACAATATTATATATAATGTTGTAAAAGGAATAATGGAAGAAAAGAAAAGATATAAAGTATATAAAATTATAATGTTAATAGTTTTAGTAGCTTTTATAACTTTTATGATAACATCGATCGGGTTGTATCAATATTTTGTAAAAGGAGATAGTTTAAATAAACACCTATTACTATCAGCATCTACTGAAAGTAAAGATATAGCAAATTCCTTAGATAAATATAAAGCAATACTAAATAAATATTATTTAGGAGAAATAAATGAAGAAAAATTAAAAGAAGGAGCAATAAAAGGTTACATAGAAGGTCTAGGTGATAAATATACAGAATATATATCTAAAGAAGAAATGCAAGAATATATGGAAGATACTAAGGGGAATTTTGTTGGTATAGGAATATATATGATACAAGACAAAAAAACAGATAAAATAATGATAGTAGCACCAATAAAAAACAGTCCAGCAGAAAAGGCAGGAGTTCAAGCAGGAGATTTAATTTTAGCAGTAGATGGGCAAGAATGTACTGCAAATGATATGAATACAATATCTTCAAAAATAAAAGGAGAAGCAGGAACAATAGTAAAACTAAAACTACAAAGAGGAAATGATACTTTAGAACTAGAAATAAAAAGAGAAAGTGTAACTGTAAATCCAGTAGAAAGTAAAATGCTAGAAAGTAATATTGGATATATAAAATTCACTTCGTTTGATGAAAATACATCAGAAGATTTTAAGAAAAATTTTGAAACTTTACAAAAGAAAGGCGCAAAATCATTAATCATAGATTTAAGAAATAATGGTGGCGGAATTGTAGGCGAAGCATTAAAAATAGCAGATTATATAACAGAAAAAGATTCAGTATTACTTTATGAAGTAGATAAAGAAAATAAAGAAGTAGTAAAAAAATCAGAAAAAACACCAATAATAAATATGCCAGTTATATTATTAACAAATGAAAATACTGCTAGTTCATCAGAAATTTTAGCAGGAGCATTAAAAGATTTAGGAAAAGCTAAAATTGTTGGAACAAAAACCTATGGTAAAGGTGTAATACAAGAAATTTTAACA
This sequence comes from uncultured Clostridia bacterium, assembly GCA_963558115.1. GTDB lineage: Bacteria > Bacillota > Clostridia > TANB77 > CAG-508 > CAG-269. Next base: position 1,381 of record CAUWFY010000074.1, on the reverse strand, counting down.
TTACCAGATGGTAGTGGAATAAAAATAACAACAGAAAAATATTTAACACCAAATAAAACAGAAATAAATAAAATAGGAATAGAGCCAGATGAAAAAGTAGAATTATCAGAAAATTTGGAAAATATATTAGAAGTAGAAGAAAAAGATGATACACAATTACAAAAGGCAATTCAAATGTTAAAATAAAAGAAAAACAATAAGTAGATAAGTTATAAAATATTTATTTTTAAAGTTATAAAAAATTAACATCTAATTTTAAAATAAAAACAAAATAAATAATGATATAAAATATATGCAAAAGATATAATTAACAGAAAATAAAAAGAATTTAACAAGGTGGGAAAAGAAATGAATTTAGCTAATAAATTAACTATTTTTAGAGTTATACTAGTACCAATAATGGTAATAATACCATTATTAGGAATAAAAGGAGAATTTTTAGAAATACCTATAAGTTTTATAATTATAGATTTAATATTTATAATAGCATCATTAACAGATAAGCTAGATGGATATATTGCAAGAAGCAGAAATCAAATTACTACATTTGGAAAATTTTTAGACCCTTTAGCAGATAAAATATTAGTATTATCAGCATTAGTAATGTTAGTTGAATTTGGAAAAATACCAGCTTGGATACCAATAATTGTACTTGCAAGAGAATTTATGGTTTCAGGATATAGGCTAATGGCAGTAGAAAAAAACGGAAAAGTAATTGCGGCATCAATATGGGGAAAATTAAAAACAGTTACACAAATGTTAGCAATAATTTTAGCATTTATTGATTTAAATGCATTTGGAGATTGTTTTGCAGGGACATTGCAAGGATGGTCATTAGTATTAAATATAGTAGTAACTTTAATGATGATAGTTCAAGTTATTGCAACAATATTCTCAGGAGCTAGTTATATGAAGAATTTTAAAGAATTATTGAAGGATTAATTAGATTGAAATTATATTATACCTAGTATAAAAAAAGAATAAAATTTATTTATACCAAGATTTATAGAGTTATAAATGGAGATTAATAAGATTTAAGTAAGTAGTTACTATAAAAATTAGATATATAGTCAAAAAATAAAATTTGTATTGACAAATTTTATTTTTTGCCGTAATATAGTTAAGTACAAAAATAGTAAAACATTAAGGAGGAGATTACTATGGAAGAAAAAGAAGTAATTTTAACACAAGAAGGATATGATAATTTAGATAAAGAATTAAATTATTTGAAAACAGAAAAAAGAGCAGAAATTGCAGATAGAATTAAAGTAGCATTAGGCTTTGGAGATTTATCAGAAAACTCTGAATATGATGAAGCAAAAAATTCACAAGCAGAAAATGAAGTAAGAATAGCAGAACTTGAAAATAAATTAAGACACGC
>CAUWFY010000073.1:0-7138 GCA_963558115.1 uncultured Clostridia bacterium | reverse complement strand
AGTAATCAAGTAGTAAATATGGTTGGAAAAGTAATACCAGTAACATTAGATGAAATGAAAATTATTGCAGAATTAGCAAATGGATATATTGTAGAAGAAAAATCTAGAATACCAGAAGTAGTATCAGACAAAATAACAAAAATAAATAGAATAACAATAAGTCCATCAAATTGTAGACCAGCTCCCGGAGTTGTAGAAGCAATAAAAAATGCAGACTGTATAGTAATTGGTCCAGGAAGTTTATACACTAATGTTATTCCAAATTTATTAGTAAATGGTGTCACAAAAGCAATAAAAGAAAGCTCAGCTATAAAGGTATATATTAGTAATATAATGACTGAACCGGGTCAAACAGATAATTATAGTGTATCTGACCACTTAAATGCAATAATTGAACATTGTGGACAAGGTGTAGTAGATTATTGTATATATGATACAGGAGAAATTATACCAGAGTTTATAAAAAAATATAATTTAGAAGGACAAGATTTGGTAGAACAAAATATTGATAAAGTAAAAGGAATTAAATTTTTACAAAGAAATTTATCAATGATATATGGAGAACATATAAGACATGACCCAAATTTAGTTGCTACATCAATTATAGAGTTAATATGTGATGATTTAAAATATCAAGATAAACAAAATGATCCTCAATACTTAATGTTGAACACTAAATTAAGAGAAGAAAAAAGAATAAATAAAAAGAAAAAAGAAACAGCAAAAAGAGAATTACAAAAAAGAAAGGGAAAAATCAAACCAACAAATAAGAAAAGTAAAAGTAAATTTAGTAACAAATATAGTGACAGAATAGCATCAATTAAAGAAGCTGATGAAAAAGCAAAAATGAAAATGCAAAAAGAAGAAAATAAGAAAAGCAAAAAAAGTGAAAATAAGAAAATAAAAGATATAAGTAAAAATGACAAAACAATGCCTAGAAGAAAAAGAACGCCTCAAGAAATAAGAGAAGAAATGTTAAAAAGATTAGAAGAAAGTGAATTCAATAGAAAAGATTAATATATGGAGGAAAACAAATGAAGTTTACAAAGGAGAAATTAAGTTTAGAAGAGGGACTAACAAAAGAATGGTTGATAACAAATGGGATAGGAGGATATAGTTCTTCAACTATTATAGGTAGCAATACTAGAAAATATCATGGACTTTTAATTGCACCATTATCACCACCAGCAAGTAGATATTTAATACTATCAAAAGTTGATGAAGCAATAGAAATCAGAGGGAAGAAGTATGAGTTATATACTAATATATGTAATTCATATATTTCTCATGGATATAAATATCAAGAGACATTTGAAAAAGAATATTTACCTACATTTAAATACAAAGTACAAGATGTAGAAATTGAAAAAACAATTTGTTTAGAATATGAAAAAAATACAGTAGGAATATATTATAAAATAAAAAATGGAAAATATAAATCTAAATTTACACTAGCACCAATTATTAACTTTAGAGATTTTCATTCAATGAACACAAACCACTATTTTGAATTAAAACAATATATATTAGATAATAAGTTAAAAATCATAGTAGATAATAAATCTAAAGTGCCAATTTATATGAATTTATCTGATGGTAAATATATAAAACATGAAAATGATAATTTTAATAATATGTTTTATATAGAAGAAGAAAAAAGAGGATTTCACCCAGAAGAAAATCATACTGTACCGGGTGTTTATGAAGTTGAATTAAAAGCAAATGAAGAAAAAGAGTTGTCTTTTGTATGTTCATTAGAGGAAAATATAGAAGAAATAGATGTTAAAGATTTAATAGAAAAAGAAGTAAATAGGCAAAAAACAGAAATTGCAAAAACAGAATTAATTGATGAAGATGTTTCAAAGACGAAAGCACAAAAAAATAAAGATGAATTATTAAAAGAATTTTTAATTGCAATAGATAATTTCATAGTATATAGGCCTAATTTCAAGTTGCATACAATAATAGCTGGATACCCATGGTTTTTAGACTGGGGAAGAGATACATTAATATCATTTGAAGGATTATTATTAAAAACAAAAAAATTCGACATTGCAAGAGAAGTTTTATTAACTATGGTAAGAGATGTAAAATATGGTTTAGTACCAAATGGTTATTCTGGTTATGATAATAGACCATTATATAATAGTGTAGATGCTTCTTTATTATTATTTGAACAAGTACAAAAATATATAGAATATACAAAAGATTATAAATTTATAAAAGAAAAAATATATAAAAAATTAGAAAGCATTATTGATAATTATATATCAGGTAATAACTTTGACAACAACAATATTTACTTAGATAAAGACGGATTAATATCTTCAGGAACAGAAGATACACAAAACACATGGATGGATGCAAAATATAACAACATAGCAGTAACTCCTAGAAATGGAAAAGCAGTAGAAATAAATGCAATGTGGTATAATGCAAATATGATAATGGCAAATTTAACAATGAAAATGGGAGACTTATTAAAAATAAAAAAATATAAAGAACTAGCTAAAAAATGTAAAACATCATTTGAAGAAAAATTCTATAATCCTAAAACTAAATGTTTATATGATGTGCTAGGTGATGAAAAAATAAGACCAAATCAATTATTTGCATTAAGTTTAACATATCCAGTAATAGATTCAAATTCAGAAATTGCAAAAAATATGATAAACATAGTAGAAAAGAAATTATTAAACAATTATGGACTAAAAACACTAGCAAAGGGAGAAGAAAAATATATCGAAATATATGAAGGGGATCCATATCATAGAGACACAAGTTATCATCAAGGAATAACCTGGCCATGGCTATTAGGACTTTATTATAACTCACTAAAAAATATTGAAAAAGAAGAAAAAGACAAAGAAGTAAAAGAAAAAACTTCTCAAAAAATAGAAAGATTCCAAAATAAAGTATATAAAACTTTCAAAAAAGAATTAGAAGAAAATGGTTGTATAGGTAGTATATCAGAACTATATGACTCAGTAAAACCTCAACTACCAAAGGGAGCAATAGCCCAAGCTTGGAGCGTAGCAGAAATTTTTAGAATAATTTTTTAAAGTGATTTTGGGGTCGGAGACAAAAATCAGGATTTGAAGATTGAAAATATGAGATATATCCAATAGTTTAGAATTTGAAAAATATTCTAGATTGTTGGATATGTTTTTGTATACAACATTTATGAGGAGATAGTGTTTTTTAAAATTAACCGCTGGAAATAGGGTATACTTATGAATTTTTTAGATTTTTGATTACTCATTCCATTCAGAAAGAATTGGTAAGGCTTTCTCATGAGCCTCTCTCACTCAGACCCCTTCATACTTCAGGTACCGTGAGCATTCCTCATTCAAAAGCCTAACCAATTCTATTCTTCATTCCAATCGAACGTCAAAAATCTAAAAAATTCATAAGTATACCCTATTTCCAGCTTCTCTACAATAAGTAACATTGTCTAGGAACTTAAATTTATTTTTTTATTAAATTTTTCTTGAATTTAATAATTTATATGATATAATGAGAACAGAGTTTCGAAAGATAAGGAGATTGAGATGAGAATTTTAGGGATAGATCCAGGTTTTGCAATAACAGGATATAGTATAATTGATTATGTAGGAAATAAATTTAATTTAGAAACTTCAGGTGCAATTTTAACTGAAGCAAAGACTTCTTTTCCATTAAGATTGGAGAAAATAAATCAGGAATTAGATGATATTATAAAGACTTATAATCCAGAGGCTATGGCAATAGAGGAATTATTTTTTAATAACAATGCTAAGACTGCTATAAATGTGGCTCAAGCAAGAGGTGTAATTTTAATGACTGCTAGATTAAATAAATTAAATATTTATGAATATACACCGCTTCAAGTTAAACAAGCTGTTACAGGGTATGGAAGAGCTGATAAAATGCAAGTGCAGAGAATGGTAAAAATGATATTGAATGAAGAAAAACTTCCTAAATTAGATGATATAACAGACAGTATGGCAATGGCAATATGTCATGCCCATTCTTGTAAATTTGCTCAAAGGTTATAATAATCGTAATTTTATATAGTTATTTATATTTTGTGTTTTGAAAGGAAAATGGTAAAAATGGTAACAATAGAAAATTTAGAGAAAGAATTAAATAGCAATAATTTAAAAAGTTTATATTTATTATATGGAGAAGAGCTATTTTTACTAGAAAATATTCTGAAGAAAATAAAGAATATTTTTGGGGAATGTATAAAAGGTATTAATTATATCAATATAGATGACACCAATATATCAGAATTAATAAGTGACATAGAAACACCAGCATTTGGATATGAAAAAAAATTATTAATTGTCAGAAATTCAGGAATATTAAAAAAAGAAGGAAAAAGAAAAAATGCTGAATTATCAAATTTAAGAGAAAAAATTTCAAGTTATATAAAAGAAAATATCAATATTATAGATGATAGTGTTGTATTAGTTATAATAGAAGAAGATATTGATAATAAACAAGAATTATATAAAATATTTGATAAGTTTGGAGTGGTATGTAATTTTGAATATCAAAAGCCAATACAAATACAAAAAAGGTTAAAAGCAATATGCAATGCATATCATGTAGATATTGATGACAACTCTTTAAAATATTTCATTGAAGTATGTGGGACAAATATGCAAGAACTTATAAATGAAATAAGAAAACTTATTGAATATGCAGGAAATGATGGGAAAATTGAAAAAGTAGATATAGATAAATTATGTATAAAAAAATTAGAAACTATAATTTTTGATTTAACAGATAATTTAGGAAAAAAAGAAACACAAAAAGCATTGCAAGTTCTAAAAAATTTAATTGCTAATAAAGAACCAATACAAAAAATTTTAATAACTTTATATAATCATTTTAAAAAATTATATATAACAAAATTAGCAGTAAAAGAAAATAAAGACCTAATAATCAGCTTAAATTTAAAGCCAAATCAAACATTTCTAGTAAATAAATATAAAATTCAAGCAAATTATTTTTCTAATCAAGAATTAAGTAAAATATTACAAGGACTAAGAGATTTAGATTATAATTCTAAAAATGGATTAATAGATTTACAGGTAGGATTAGAATCTATACTTTGTACTTATTGTTCATAAAAATAATGATAACAAATAAGTATTAATAAAATCAAGCTTAAAATTTCATAATATGACAGACAAAAATAGTGATGATATTAATGGTTATAAGAAAAATAAAAAAAGAATTAGAAAAATAATAATGAATAATATATACCAAAATTGCTAAAAATATATTTAATTAAAATATTTTAGTAGGTGGTAATATGAAATTAAAAAATAAAAGAAAATTTTGGTATGGATTAAGTATATTGCTAATAGTTTTGTTTTTTAGTATAATGATATTTTTCAAATATAGTGAAGTACAGGCAATATCTAAATATGGTTCAAGAGGAAATGAAGTTACACAAATTCAAACAAAATTAAAAAGATGGGGATACTACAAAGGAAATATAGATGGAATATATGGCAGTCAAACACAAGAAGCAGTAAGGTATTTCCAAAGAAAAAATGGGTTAAAAGTAGATGGTATAGCAGGAAAAAATACACTAAAAGCAATGGGAATATATAATTCTTCATCATCAAGTTCATCATCAAGTAATTCAAGTAATGTAAATTTACTTGCTAGATTAATTTATGGAGAAGCAAGGGGAGAGCCATATACTGGACAAGTTGCAGTAGGTGCAGTTGTAATGAATAGAGTAAGAAATAGTTCATTTCCTAATAGTATTTCAGGAGTAATATATCAATCAGGAGCCTTTGATGCAGTAAGAGATGGACAAATAAACTTAACACCAGATTCAACAGCCAAAAAAGCAGCACAAGATGCAATAAATGGTTGGGACCCAAGTTATGGAGCAATATACTATTTTAACCCATCAACAGCAACTAACAAGTGGATATGGTCTAGACCGATGACTATAACAATAGGAAGGCATAGATTTTGTAAATAAAAATCATAATTATAAACCATTTCCGGCTAATCTATAAGAAAGTACAAAGCTATTAAATGTAGTTTTACTTGTTGTATAGAAGAAATGTTATATAGGCTTAAGATAAAAAGTTGATATTTCCTATGCAATAAGAATTATTGGCTAATAATGTAAATTAAAATGAAGCAAGATAGAGTGAAGATTTAAAAAGTAAGACTATACTTATGTATATATTATTTAAGAAATTCAAGATGCGAAAGTATCTATGGAAGGAAAGTAATGATGGTAGATTTAAATAAAGATGTAAAATATATAAAAGGTGTTGGACCTAATAGAGTTAAATTATTAAATAAATTAAATATTTTTACATTAAAGGATTTAATTACATATTATCCTAGGACTTATGAAAATAGAGGAATTGCTAAAAACATAATAGAATGCAGAGATGGAGAAGAAACATTAATATGTGGTGTGGCATGTGGTCGAATTTCGGAAGTAAGACTAAAAGGAAAAACTATGCAAAAGTTAATAATAAGAGATGAAACAGGAACAGCGACTATTACATGGTTTAATCAAAGTTATTTAAAGAATATGTTTGAAGTTGGAAAAGAATACAAATTTTATGGAAAAATTAGTAATATGTTTGGTAAAATATCAATGACATCTCCAGTATTTGACAAACAAGGTGAAAGCAAAAACACGGGCAAAATAATTCCAATATATCCTTTAACATATAATTTATCACAAAATACTATAAGAAAAATAATACAAAATGGTTTAGAAGAAATAGAGGGTAATCTAAAAGAGATATTGCCAAATTACATATTAAAAGAGTTTAATTTACAAGAAATCAATGAAGCAACATCGAAGATACATTTCCCAAAAGAATTTAAAGATTTTGAAAATGCAAAAAATAGATTTGTTTTTGAAGAATTATTATCAGTACAATTAGCATTGTTAGAATTGAAAAATGGTTATCAAAAAGAAGAAACAGGTATACAATTCAGCAAAGAAGCAAAGATGTCAGATATAATAAATAAATTACCATTTAAATTAACAAATGCTCAAAGAAGAGTTTTGGAAGAAATTGACAATGATATGGAATCATCTAAACCTATGAATAGGCTTTTACAAGGAGATGTTGGTTCAGGTAAAACAGTTATTTCA
>CAUWFY010000072.1:0-7308 GCA_963558115.1 uncultured Clostridia bacterium | reverse complement strand
ATCATGTTTTACTCCTATGTCTACAAATGCTCCAAAATCTATTACATTTCTAACTGTTCCTGTTAATACCATTCCTTCTTTTAAGTCTTCTAATTTTAGAACATCACTTCTTAAAATTGGTTTTGGCATATCTTCTCTTGGGTCTCTTCCCGGTTTTGATAATTCGCTTATAATATCTGTAAGTGTCATTTCTCCTATTTCCAATTCTTTTGACATTTCATTTACATTAATTGTACTTAGCTTTTTAATTATTTGTGATAATTTTTCCTTATCTCGTATATCTTCTTTAGTAAATCCTACATTTTCTAATAATTTTTCTGTTGCCTCATAGCTTTCTGGGTGTACTGCTGTTATTTCTAGTGGATTATCTCCATCTAATATACGTAAAAATCCAGCACATTGTTCAAAGGCTACTTTTCCTAGTTTAGGCACTTTTAATAATTGTTTTCTATTTTTTAATTTTCCATTTTCATCTCTATATTTTACTATATTTTTAGCTATTGTATTGTTTATTCCTGATACATATGAAAGTAATGATGGTGTTGCAGTATTTACATCAACTCCAACTTTATTAACACTATCTTCTACAACTCCTGTTAAACTTTCTGCTAATTTCTTTTGATTTACGTCATGTTGATATTGCCCTACTCCTATTGCTTTTGGGTCAATTTTTACAAGTTCTGCTAGTGGGTCTTGTAATCTTCTTGCTATTGATATTGCTCCTCTAATTGATACATTTATATCTGGATATTCTTCTGTTGCAAGTTTTGAGGCTGAATATACTGATGCTCCTGCTTCACTTACTATTACATAATGAACTGGTCTTGATGCTTCTTTTATCATATCTGCGACAAACATTTCTGATTCTCTTGATGCTGTTCCATTTCCTATTGCTATCATATCTATTTCATCTTTTTCTATTAATTTTAATAGTTCTTTTTTTGCATTTTCAACATCGTTTTGAGGTTCTGTTGGATATACTGTTGTATAATCTAGTAATTTCCCTGTTTCATCTATTACTGCAATTTTACACCCTGTTCTATATGCTGGGTCAAATCCCATTACTGTTTTACCTTTTATTGGGGCTCCTAGTAATAGTTGTTTAGAGTTTTGTCCAAATACTTTTATAGCTTTATCTTCTGCTTTTTCTGTCAAGTCTGAACGAATTTCTCTATCTATTGATGGCTCTATTAATCTTTTAAATGCATCTAATATTGTATCTTTCAATATTTGTGAAAACTGTGTTTCTCCTTTTATAATATCTCTTTCTATATATTGAAGAAGCTTTTCTTCTGGCTTTTCTATTTTTACTTTAATAAAATCTTCTTTTTCTCCTCTATTTATTGCTAAAATTCTGTGACTTGGTATGTATTTTAAAGGCTCACTATAATCATAATACATTTCATAATTTGACTTTTCCTCTTCATTACTTGCTTTTGTAATTATCAAACCTTCTCTAAACAAAAGTCTTTTTATTTCTTTTCTATATTTAGCATTATCTGAAATATTTTCTGCAATTATGTCTAATGCACCTTGAATTGCATCTTCTACTGTTGCAACAACTTTGTCTTTATTCTTTTTATCTTCTTCTGATAAATTATCTATATTGACATATTCTTTCGCAATTTCTTCAATTGGTGTTTTTTCTTCTTGCTTAAAAATTATTTCAGCTAAAGGTTCTAATCCTTTTGCTTTTGCAACTGTCGCTCTTGTTTTCTTTTTTTGTTTATATGGTCTATATATATCTTCTACCTCTGCTAAAGTTTTACTAATTGCAACCGCTTGTAATATTTCATCTGTTAACTTTCCTTGTTCATCAATAGAATGAATAACTTCCTCTTTTCTTTGTTCTAAGTTTCTAAGATAGCTTAATCTTTCACCTAAATTTCTTAATACTTCGTCACTTAATCCTCCAGTTACTTCTTTTCTATATCTTGCTATAAAGGGAATAGTGTTTCCCTCATCAATTAATTTAATTGTGTTTTCAACTTGTGAATTTTTAACACCTAATTCTTGTGCTATTGTTGATATTATTTTATCCATTTTTAATTCCTCTCTTTTTCATGATTTTGGGGTCGTGATTTTGGGGTCGGAGACAAAAATCATCTTTTTAATCATTTAGTTCTTTAACCTTTCCATTACCCCTTTTGTGATATCAAATTTTTTCATTATTTCAGTATATTTAATTTTGTTTTCAATCTTTAGATATCGTATTAGCTTTTTTAGTATATCATCTTTTTCAAAAATTTCAAATATTTTTACATTTTCTTTTTTTAAAAATTCTTCTATTAAATTATTTATTGTTTCTTCTGGATTATTATCGATGTCTATAAAATTCCCATATGCATTGTTTGATTTTAATATATATGTTAATTCTTCATTTGAAAAAACTTTATTTAATTTATTTATATTTCTTTGATAAAAATTATATGATGAAAATTTATATTCTTGGCTATCTTTTACCATTCCCGCTTTTACAGGATTTTGATGTATATATTTTATACATTGAATTAAATGTTTTTGATTTTTAATTATTTGACATTTATATCTATCTCTAAAAACATAACCTACTCTATCTTCCATAAAATTATAATATTTTGCATAACATCCATTAATTTTTTGCATAAATTTTGATAGTTCTTTTATGTTTTTTGTCTCGATTAACAAATGTGCATGATTGTTCATTATGCAATATGCAATTATTTTTATTTTTAGTTCTTTTCTTTTTTCACTTAATAGTTTTAAATACATTTTTATGTATTGCTCTTTTGAAAAAATATATTCTTTTCTTATCCCTTGTATCATTACATGAAAAAAAGAGGATTTTAAGCTTTCTCGTACTTGTCTTGAAATGACCGTCACTACCTTTCTTTTTTCCTCTTTTTATCATTTTTTTATGTTCTTTTTGTATTTTTATTGTGATTTTTGTATGTTTTAATCTAATTTTTTATTTAATATCTATTTCTACTGAAAAATGATTTTTGTCTCCGACCCCAAAATCATGTCTCCGACCCCAAAATCATCAAAATCACCTTTACTCAATTCCTAAATATTCATTATATGTACATTCTTTGTCTATTATTTTTCCATCTTCTTTTATTTCTATTATTCTGTTTGCTACTGTTTGTGTTAATTCGTGGTCATGTGATGTGAATAAAATGTTTCCTATAAATTTCTTCATTCCTTCGTTTACAGATGTTATGCTTTCCATGTCTAAATGGTTTGTTGGTTCGTCAAATATTAAGAAGTTTGCTCCTGATAACATCATTTTTGATAGTACACATCTTACTTTTTCTCCTCCTGATAATACTTTTACTTGTTTTAATGCTTCGTCTCCTGAGAATAGCATTCTTCCTAAGAAACTTCTTACATATGTTTCGTCTGGGTCTTTTGAGTAGTTTCTTAACCATTCTGTTATATTTTCGTCTGTTTCAAATAAATAGTTATTGTCTTTAGGGAAGTATGATTTTGTTATTGTTGTTCCCCAAATTAGTTCTCCTTCGTCTGGTTCTAGTTCTCCTTCTATTATTTGGAATAATACTGTTTTTGCTAGTTCATTGTCTGCTAAAAAGGCGATTTTGTTTCCTTCTTTTACTGTAAATGTTACATTGTCTAAAACTTTTACTCCTTCTACTGTTTTACTAATATTTTTTACTTGTAAGATTTCTCTTCCTGGTTCTCTATCTGGTTTGAAGTCTACATATGGATATTTTCTGTTTGATGGTTTTATTTCTTCTAGTTCAATTTTTTCTAGTGTTTTCTTTCTAGATGTTGCTTGTTTTGATTTTGAAGCATTTGCACTAAATCTTGCTATAAAGTCTTGTAGTTCTTTGATTTTTTCTTCTTTCTTTTTGTTTTGTTCTCTTGCTTGTTTTAATGCTAATTGACTTGATTCATACCAGAAATCATAGTTTCCTGGATATACTTTTATTTTTCCAAAGTCTACATCTGCTATATGTGTACACACTTTATTTAAGAAATATCTGTCATGTGATACTACTATTACTGTGTTTTCAAAGTCTATTAGAAATTCTTGTAACCAGTTTATACTTTTCATATCTAAGTCGTTTGTAGGTTCATCTAGTAATAAAACATCTGGATTTCCAAATAAACTTTGTGCTAGTAATACTTTTACCTTTTCTCTTGCTTCTATTTCTTTCATATATTTATAATGATTTTCTGGTACTATTCCTAAATCATTTAATAACATTGCTGCATCTGATTCTGCATTCCATCCGTCAAGTTCAGCAAATCTTTCTTCTAGTTTTGCAGCTTTCATTCCATCTTCTTCTGAGAAATCTGGTTTTGCATATATTTCGTCTTTTTCTTTCATGATGTCATATAACTCTTTATTTCCCATTAATACTGTATCCATTACTGTATATTCTTCAAAAGCAAAGTGGTCTTGTTTTAATATTGATAGTCTTTCCCCTTTTTCTAGAGTTACATCTCCTTTACTTGGCTCTAATTCTCCTGATAATACTTTTAAAAATGTTGATTTTCCTGCTCCATTTGCTCCTATTATTCCATAACAGTTTCCTTTTCCAAATTTTATGTTTACGTCTTCAAATAAAACTCTTTTTCCAAATCTTACGGTTACTCCGTTTGCACTTAGCATTTTATCTCCTCCTATATTCTTATCATTGGTATTATATACTATTTTGGCTTTTTTTTCAAGAATTGTTTAATTCAATTTCATTATTTTAGTATTATGGCTTATTTCCTCTTTACATTTTTATGTAAATATGATAAACTTTTCTTATGGCTTAATGCTATTTTTAGTAACCCATAATATTGAATTCAATAAGGAGGTAAACATGAGAATTTATCAAAATGAACAAATCGGGGATATTTATCGGAAGCGAAGAGGTAGACTAGAAGATGCTATAGAAAATTTTAACATTACTGTTAAAAATGCTAGACTTTCTGTCTTAGAGCAAAAGAAACATGGAAATGTTGATTATGACTTTGACTCTTTACTTCACTATTTGGCTGAATTTAGTTTGCTGCTTACGGAGACAGATGATTTATTAGTTTCTTATAGGGTACTTAATAATAAAGATGTGCTTTATCGCACATTTACAATATCTCAGTCTTCTAAAGTTAAAGATTCTTTAGAATTTTACACCATGCTTTTGACTATCTTAAAGCAGATTGAAATATGTTCTCGTCAATGTTGCATGCTAGTCATCTTAATAAACATTGATTCAGCTTTCCAAGAGCTAAAAGAGGCGTTTGTTTCTTTTGCTGATTTGTAAAGCATTTTGAAAAAAGTAGCTAATAAACTAATGTTTTAATGATAACTAGTTTATTAGCCACTTTTTTATTTTTAAATTGTATTATGAGAAATTTACTTAATTTAATGTTTTAATCCTTTTTCTATCTATTAATCATCAAACAATAATTTAATTCCCCATAATCCTGATAATCCTACTAAACCATAAATTATTCTTGATATTATCGTCATATCACCAAATATTGTTGCTACAAGATTAAAGTTAAATACTCCTATTAATCCCCAGTTTATGGCCCCTACGATTACTAGAACTAATGCTATTTTGTCTATTACTTTCATAGTTTTCCTCCTTTTATTTTTTATTATTATTCCATTTTTTTCAAAACTTATTCATCTAGTTGAATTTTTTGAACTTTTATGATAATTTATATTAAATTAATGAGGTGATTTATTTGAGAAGAAATAATAGGTCTAATAGAAATAGAAGAAATTTTATAGATATTGATGATACAAAAAAATTGACATCAAGTTTAGTTAAATTAATAATTATTTTATCTGTTGTTTTTTTAATTATAGTTATTTTTAATATAATTAAAAATTGGATAGATTATAAAAAGATATCAGATACTACAAATAAAGGATTTAATACTACAAGTATCTCTGAAAATATATCTTCTAATACAAATTCTGATGCAAAGCCTACTGATACTACATTTACTTTAACAGCTTTAGGAGATATTATGTGTCATAATACACAATATTTGGATGCTTATAATTCTTTTACTGATTCATATAATTTTTCTTATGTTTTTAATGATATTAGTTATTATATTCAAAATTCTAACATAGCAATTGCCAATTTAGAAACTTCTTTTGCTGGAGAAGATAAAGGTTATAGTAATTATCCTCGCTTTAATACTCCTGATAATCTAGCATATAACTTAAAAAAATTGGGATTAGATGTTATTGCTACTGCTAATAGTCATTCTTTAGATTACGGCTTTGAAGGTTTATCTCGAACTTTAGATGTACTTGATAGTGCTGATATTTCTCATGTTGGTACTAATAAAACTCAAGAGGCTCAAGATAATATTTTAATTAAATATGTTAAAGGTATTAAATTAGCTTTTGTTAATTATACTTGTAATACAACAAATTTGGCCATTCCTTCTGATAAAGGATTTTGTGTTAATACTTCTAATAAAGATTTGATAAAAAAACAAATTGATAAAGCAAAATCTCAAAATGCTGATATTATAATTGCTTATATGAATTGGGGAAATGAATATACTACTTCTGTTAATAGCATTCAAACTGAACTTTCTGATTTTTTATTTAAAAATGGTGTTGATATAATTTTAGGTTCTCATCCTCATGTATTACAAAAAATGGAGAAAAAAACTGTGACCTTGGAAGATGGCTCTTCTAAAGAAGGATTTATAATTTATTCTCTAGGAAATTTTATAAGTGACCAGAATTTAAAAGATACAAGAACATCTATAATTTTAACTCTAACTATTACAAAACATTCTACTGGTAATATTAACATTGATAAAGTTAATTATGTTCCTATTTATATGTATGAAAATAATGCTTTAGATGATAAAAAGATGAAATTATTAGATATTAATAAAACTGTTTCTTTGTATAATCAAGGAATTGATACTTCCATTGGTGATAATATGTTTAAATTCCTAACTTCCGAATTAAATAGAATTCCTGAAGTGCTTTATTATTAGTTTTACAAAATTTTTTCTAGTGATTTTTTGTAGAAATTACTTTTCCTTATCTATGAAATATAAATATAAAAGACTAGTCTAAAAATAAACTTTAAACTAGTCCTTTTTTAGTGCATATGTGGATTGACTCTTACCTTCCTCCATATAGAATTTTTCTGCATAAAACAAATAAAAGCAACTTTTAAATAAACCCTATATAAATTTTCCTTTATAGCTTCACTATTTTTATTAAATTTTAAGTTACAATTCACTTAATTAAGCATATCTCTTCTTTTCAACCACCAAGTTACTGCCAATGTTGTTATTATCGCAATTACTATCATTATTGGAAAT
>CAUWFY010000071.1:0-7358 GCA_963558115.1 uncultured Clostridia bacterium | reverse complement strand
TATTCAAAGTAGTAAAAGACACGCCTTTAGAATTAATTGTTTATTTAACTGCTTTTTATGGATTACGAAGAAGTGAAGTATTAGGAATTAGATGGTCTGCAATAGATTTTGAAAATAAGACTATTACTATAAATCATAAAGTTGTAACAGTTACAGATGAAAGCGAAAATAGTAAAACAAAAAACAAAACTATTACTAAAAGAAAGACAAAAAATAAATCTAGTTATAGAACATTACCTTTATTTAAAGAAATTGAAGAACTCTTACTATATACTAGAAAAATACAAGAATATTATGCATCTATATTTAAAGATAGTTACAATAAACAATATAAAGATTTCGTTTGTTTAGATGAGTTAGGGAATTTAAGAAAACCTGATTATGTTAGTCATAAGTTCAAACAAATATTAAAGAATAATGGTTTGAGAGAAATAAGATTTCACGATTTAAGACATAGTTGTGCTACATTACTTGTTAAAAAGGGAATTTCTTTAAGGGAAATACAAGATTGGCTAGGACATTCAAGTTCTAAAACAACAGAAAGATATGCACACTTGGATTCGAGTACAAAGATTAAATCTGCAACAGCTATTGAAAAAGCTTTAAGCTTTAATAGCAATAAAAAAGATATATTAGATCTGGACTCTAATACATCTACATTAGAAAATTTTTCAAATTGTTAGAAATTTGTTAGAAAAATCTATCAATTTTTATTATAAAAGCACCAAGTCATATCTTACGAAAAGCTTGGTGCTCTTATGGTGCAGATGGCCGGAATCGAACCGGCACGGTTTATTCAACCGCAGGATTTTAAGTCCTGTGCGTCTACCAGTTCCGCCACATCTGCATTTAATATTTCTGGTAGTTCCTAACGACAATTATTATTATAACTTCTATATATTTTTTTGTCAATACTTTTTTTAAAATTTTTTATTTTTTTTCAACATTTTTTACACTATATTTTAAATAAAAATTAAATTCTAATATTGAATAATACTCTAAAAATAAATCTTGTATAATAAAGTTTAAATATTTTTCTATATATTAAAATTATAAAAAACTTCTCGTTATCTTCAATATATAATACAAGAAGTTTTTTTCGCTCTATAAAATTAATAAAATTTTTTCTCTTCCTATAAATTTCTACTATTTCTATCTCAATAAGTTGAACCATTTAGAATAAATATCCTTAGCCATTGATACAATATTAATTTTATCTACATCCTCTTGTGCTATCAAATTAGTCTTTGAAATAACTTCTCCATTTAATACAAAACTTACTTCTCCTAATTTATCACCTTTTTTTATTGGAGCATTTATATTTTCATTTATATTTATTAATTGTTCTACATCTTTTTCTTTTCCCTTTTCTAATATTACTCCAGATGAATTCTCTAATATTGCTGGAATTGTAGACTTAACACCTTTATTTATATTTACTGTACTAATAAGAGTTCCTTTTTTTCCAAATTCCTTATATGAAAAATTCTTGAAGCCATAGTCCAACAATTTTTGAGCTTCTCCGAATCTTATTTTTGTTGTTGGTGCTTTCATTACAACTGCTATTAATGATAACCCATTTCTAGTAGCACTTGCTGATAGATTATATAATGCTAATGATGTTGAACCTGTTTTTAATCCCGTCGCACCATTATAATTTTTTATTAATTTATTTGTATTAGAAAGTTGTGTTTTTCCATCTCTTAATGTTTCCATCCACATTGTTGTATATTTTGTTATATTTGGATGTTTTGATAATAATTCTCTTGACATTATTGATATATCATAACTTGAACTTACATGACCATCTTCATCAAGTCCATGACAATTTTTAAATGTTGTGTCACTCATTCCTAGTTGTTTTGCTTTGTCATTCATCATTTGAACAAATGCTTCTTCACTTCCTGCAATATATTCCCCCATTGCCACAACACAATCATTTGCTGAATTTAAGCATATCGCTTTTAACATTTCATCAACTGTTAATGTTTCTTTTGGATCTAGCCATATTTGTGAGCCTCCCATTGAAGATGCATTTTCACTACAAGGTACTTCATTTGTCAATGCTATTTTCCCACTATCTAATGCTTCCATTATAAGTAACATACTCATTACTTTTGTTACTGATGCTGGTCTTAGCTGTTTATGTATATTATGCCCATATAAAACCTGACCTGTTGTCTGTTCTATTAAGATTGCTGATTCGCTCTCTAGATTAAGTGAGTTTTTATCATTCTTTGAATCTTTATCGTTGTGTTCACCTTTTGTCGCTTCATTATCATTTTTTTCTTTACTTTCATCTTTTGATTTTTCACTATTATCTTTGTTTTTATTTTCTTCTTCTGCTTTTTTACTATTATTTTTATCCTTTTCTTTATTTTCAACCTTTGTGTCGTCATTTCCTTCATTCGAAACATCTTTTGATGTTGTTTCTATTGCTTCTGCATTTTCTTTATTCCAAATATATATATCGTCAGTACTATACCCTATACTTTTAACTGAACATATGGTAATCACACACAAAAAACTTATTATACATATATTTACTTTCTTCATACTTACTATCCTTCCTCTCCTTTAACCTTAAAATTTAAATAAATAATTTAAAATTTTATTATTCATTCTTGATTTTATCTTTTTATGAATTATTATAAATATATGTATAGGCTTATTTTTTAGAACAAGTTCATTACCTTCATATATTATGACCTTTTAGTTTTATAGAATCGGAAATACTATAAAATTTTAGTTTTAAATACAAAGTAAGAAGTATACGAAAAAATCTTATATAGGGTCAATATAAAATCTGATTTTTACTATACAATAAAAACAGCACTAGAATATAAAATATATTTTCATATTCTAGCACTGTACCATTTCTTTATCAGTTTTCTATTATTCTTTTTCAGTTTTTATTTCTAAGCTATTTCCATCAGTAATAATTTTAATATTTCCATTTTTATCTGTTCTATAAATTTTACTTCCTTGTTTCTCTATTCTATCAATTATAGGCTGTTTTGGTAATTTATATGTATTCCCCTCTCCTACCATTATTATTGAATATTTTGGATTTACTTGTTCTAAAAATTCTTTTGAACTACTCGTATCTGAGCCATGATGTCCTACTTTTAACACATCTGTTTTTGGCCAAGTAATCGTTTTTTCATTTTGTTTTTCTGCATCTCCCATAAATAAGAAACTATTATTTCCAAATTCTACTCTTAGAGTTAATGATGATAAATTTATATTGTCATCATCAATTATTGGTTCTGTCATAAATTCACATTTTGCTTGTCCTAATTCTGTAGTCTCACCTTTTTTTGGTTGTGTTATTGTTAAATTTTTGCTTTTTATTGCATTTAATACATCTTTAAAAGTTTTTGTAGTTGTTTCTCTTTTTGGCATATATATTTGTCCTATGTCAAAATTATTTATTACATCATCCAAGCCTCCTATATGGTCCTCGTGTGGATGTGTTCCTATTAAATAATCTATTTTTGATATTCCCTCTTCTTTTAAAAATTTTACTACTTTTTTTCCTTGTTCATTAGTTCCTGCATCAATTAACATCGTTTTATCTTTATTTCTTAATAAAATGCTATCAGCTTGTCCTACATCAATATAATCTACTATCAATTTATCTTCAGCAATAAAGTTTTCTTTGTTTTTAGTTTCTACTGACTCATTTTGTGTATTTGATGTTGTAATATTTTGTTCTTCGACATTATTTATATTGAAAATATTTTTTATTGTTTCTTCTTTTACTCCTACTGCTAGTAGTATTAATACTACTATTATAGATATTAAACTTAAAATTACTATTTTTTCTCATCTTTTGCCCCTCATAAATTTATTATTTCCATAAATCGTCCATTTGTTGTTTTATACTTTCTTGTTCTTGCTTGGTTAATTCTTCATCATAAATATATTTTCCATTTATACATTTTACTATGCTTCCTTCTTTGACTCTACTCGGAAGTTTGGACTTTTCTATATCTTTCTTTTCTCCTGTAACTCTATTTTCTAATATTGCAATATCATTTTCAAATCTATCTATTGAAAATTCTTCTATTGCATTTAATTTTTGTGCTAGTTCTAATTCGTTTTCACTCACTATATCACCACCTATGATTTTACTTAAATTAATGTTTTCTTTAACATTTTCTATTGTTTTACTTATTTCATTTAAAATATCAAAATTCATATTTATTTTTCATTCCTTATTATTATATTTAGGCTTTTACAAGGTTACCTATAAACCTTAATCTATAAATATCTTATTTGAATAATTCTTTAAATTTTAAATTATTCAACTTTTCATTTGTCTGATATATAATAATTGAAATAAGTAAATAAAAAAAATTATATAAATAGTTTAGTCTATTTATATAATTTTTTTTATTACTTGTCAATTAATTTTCTCTTTTTAATTTTCAATATTTTTCCCGAAACAGTTATATGTCTAATTTTTCTATTTCATTCATTTTTTAATGTAATTTATTTGAGGCAAAAAATTTTTCTTATTGTTCCAGTTCCATTACTAAATTAGTTGTTCTTATCTTTATAAATCGTCACCATATCTTTAAAAGACATTTTTGTACCATAATTCAATATAGCATTTGAATAAATTTTTATCGCAACTTTTGCAACAATTAAAATTGTTATTAATAATATTGCTATTGAAATTAAGACATCAGTTGTATTTGCTAATCCCATCATTATTCTAAATGGCATACAAAATGGTGATGATATTGGTAACATTGATGCTAATACATTTAAATCACTAGTTGGATTCATCATTGTAAAATATGATAAGTAAAACCCTATTACTGCAATTAAGGCTACTGGTGTATTAGCTGATTGTATATCTTCTGGTTTACTTACTGTTGATCCTGTTAATGCATATAATAAAGCATATGCAAAATATCCTAAAATAAAGTAAATTATAGTAACAATTCCTAAATATGGTGTTATTTTTGAAACATCTAATACAGAATTCACTAAATTTTCATCCAAGCACATTTTTGCTGATATTATTGCTGTACCTACTATCAAACAAACTTGTACTAGTCCAACTATTCCTATACCTATTGTTTTTCCTAATACTATTGTTCTTGGTGATGTTGAGGTTACTAATGTTTCCATTATTTTTGATGTTTTTTCTGTTGTTATTGAACTTGATACTTGATATGCACAAAAGTAAATTGCATAAAATAATACTAATGACATTAACATCATTGCAAAAACATTTCCACTAACTTTTTGCTCTTCTGTCTGCTCTATACTAAATTCAAAATTTGGAGTTATTCCTTTTATTTGTTCCTCTGTTAATCCTAATTTTGATATTTGTAAATTAGAGTATATTGAGCTAATTGCATTTTCTAAAGTTTCATCTATTTCTTTATTTTCTATCTTCTCTTTTATTTTTTCAAAACTAATATTTTCATTTGTTGTATTAGCTTCATATCCCAATTCCATATTATTTAATGAATTTAAAGTTCCTTCAAATATATTTTCAGTATCTACAATTAAAAGTTTGTCTTTTTCTGCTTCACTTGAATTTCCTTTAAAAGCTTTTATTATATTTGGTACATTAAATCCTATTACTATTAATATTAAAATTATAATAGTAGAAATTATAAATGATTTTCTTTTTACCATTTCTTTCATGGTAAATCCTATTACTGTTTTCAAATCTTTCATATTATTCACCTACCTTTTCTATAAAAATATCATTTAATGTTGGTTTTTTTATTTCAAATTTATTAATAACTATATGATTATTAACTAATTTTTCTAATAATTTATGTGCATCTTCCTCAGCATTTATTTTTATAGAATAGTCATTGTTTTTTGAAAACTCTGTATTCATATTAAATTCATTTATAAATTTATCTATATTTTTGTCTGTTGAAATTTCTAATCTGTTTGCTTTATATCCTTCTTTTATTTCTTTTAAATTTCCTTTTAATACTGTTTTACCTTTATTTAAAATTAATATATCACTACAAAATTCTTCAATAGAAACCATTTGATGGCTTGACATTATGATATATTTTCCCTCTGAAACTAGGTCTATTATTACATTTTTTAAAATTTCTGTATTTACTGGATCTAATCCACTAAATGGCTCATCTAATACAATAAGTTCTGGATTATGTATTATTGCAGTCATAAATTGTATTTTTTGTTGATTTCCTTTTGATAATTTTTCTGCTTCCATTGGCAAATATTCTTCGACTTTTAAAATTTTTGCCCATTTTTTAATCGCCACATCTGCATCTTTTTTGTTCATCCCTTTTAATTTTGCAAAATACATTAACTGGTCATATATCTTAGTTTTAGGATATACTCCTCTTTCTTCTGGTAAATACCCGAAGTTAACACTCTTTCTTTCGACTTTTTTACCATTCCAGGTAATTTCTCCACTGTCTTTTTTTATAATACCAAGAAGCATTCTTATTGTAGTTGTTTTACCAGCTCCATTTGTTCCAAGTAATCCAAAAACTCCTGGTTTATTGACTTCAAAAGAAATATTATCAACTGCTTGTTTTCCAACAAACTTTTTTGAAACGTTTTCTAATTTTAGTCCCATAAATATTCCCCCTTTTTTCTAAACTCTTGATTGGTTTTAGCTTTTCTAAGCTATCTTCTTTTCATTTTTATTTGTCAATATTTTTATGACATTTTTTCAAATTCTTTGTCATTTTTATCATCTCATAAACAGTATATTTTATTTTCTCTCTATTAATGAAATTTTCAAGTATCAATATTTAAAACTACTCTGATTTTGTATGTTACTTATATAATTTAATTTTTCTTACTTCTATTTATTTTTATTAAAGTATTAAAACTCATTTTAATAAATTCCTGTAATTTTGGGTTTTATACATGATAATAAATGTTACTTTTCAATTCATTTCATAAAATTAAAACTTTGATATGTTTCCATATAAAATAAGAAAAGTTAAAAAATTGTATCCAAATATATATTTTTGGACACAATTTTTTTATTTTATTTCTATTAAAGCACAACTTTTTAGCGTTCTATATCAACTTTTAAGTTTTCCCCATTGATATTTGTATCTATATAGTCTCTGCCTTCTTTATTGTAGAAAATATTATCTGCCAATGTATCATGTTTTATTGTTTCTTCAAATTTTCTTATTACATTTTCTATTTTTTCATTTTCTGAAACATATAAATTAATTCTGTCTAGTACTTCAAAGTTTTTATCTTTTCTCATATTTTGTACTTTTGATAATACTTCTCTTAATATTCCCTCTTCTTGTAATTCTGGAGTTATAGTTGTGTCTAATACTACCCCTATTTCTCCTTCTCCACTAAATGCAAATCCT
>CAUWFY010000070.1:0-7470 GCA_963558115.1 uncultured Clostridia bacterium | reverse complement strand
AAAGAAATATAAAAGAGGGATTAAATGAAAAATACAAAAGAACACATAATAAGACATAGAAAGAAAAATGTACGTATATTTCCTATATATAAAATGTTATCATGGGATTTATTATTTTATTTTCCGATAATATTTTTATTTCTTACACAAGTAAAGGGATTTACGGCATCAGAAGTATTATTAGCAGATGCATTTTATACACTATCAAATACTTTTTGGCAAATACCAATAACAAGATTAGTAGATAGAATTGGTAAAAAGAATAGCCTAATAGTGGGTAATATTTTATATTCTTTAAGTATTTTTGCAATGATATTTATGACGCACTATTATGAATTACTTATAACTCAATTTATATATGCATTAGGTTATTCAATAAAAGGAATATGCGAATCAAATATATTATATGACTCATTGCCAGGTAGTAAAAAAAGAGGAAAAGTGTTTTCTATGATTGATGGAAAATCCTCTTCTTATTTTTATATTTTTGATTCAGTAGCTTCTGTAATTGCTGGATTTTCTTTTGTAATAAATGGATATATTCCAATGGTTTTATGTTTTATTTGCTGTGTAATATCAACGATTATTTCATTTAAATTTAGACATACAACAATATTACAAGAAAAAGTTAAACCTGTAACATTTACAGAATATAAGAAACAATTAAAAGATTCCTTTAAATTTTTTATAAAATCAAAGCGAATGAGAAATTTGATTTTATTTAATGCAGTATTTATAGGGACTTTGTATGGTATTGTTAATTTAAGAAGTAGTATGTTAAGCGAAATGAATGTACCAGAGCAATACTTTGGAATTATATTTGCGATATTGCAATTAGTAGCGGCATTAGCAACGAGACAAACAGATAAGATACATAACAGTTTTAGAAATAAAACCTTAACATATTTAGGAGTGCCTTTGGTATTATCTTGTATATGTATTGGGCTAATAGGACAAGATAGATTATCATATTCATCTTTAATTTTAATAGTATTGTTATTTGCTATGCAGTTCGCTGTAAAAGGTCCATATTTAGGATTAATAACTAGATATTTAAATAACTTTACAAATCGAGGAATCAGACCTAAAATATCAGCACTACGATATTTAACAGCAAATTTAGCAATAGCTATCATATCTCTATTATGTTCAGGATTATTAGCTATTACGAATACAGCAAATACTTTTATAATTATAGGAGGTTTATCAACAATAGCTATGATTATATTATTAGACCATATGAGAGGAAAAGTGGGATTAAAACCAGAAGAATATGAAAAAGAAGATATAAGATATAGTATTAATAGACCTAAAAAATAATATATCCAGTGTTTGATACAGACAAAAGGCTAGTAAAGATTAAATAGAGGAATATTTCTCATATTTAAAGATGCTTTCAATATATTATTACGAATAGAAGAAGATTTAATAATTATAAATTTTTAAAATAAGATTAAGCAAGATTAGTTTTTTATTTACTAGACTAATCTTGCTTTTTTTGAGAGCTTTTTCATATATTAATAAAATATTAATAAATGTTAAAAAATTTTTTAATAAATATTTGTTAGAATAATATTACAAAAATGTAATGTTGTAACACTAGAAAAAGTATATAAAATGTTATATAATATTAACTACTTGAGAAAATGCAATTTAAATTTTAATTATGTAAAGATATTAGAAGAAAAATGAATAAAATATTGCATACAAACTTAGTAATATGTGGTATAATATATATATTTAGTTTTGTTACAATTAGAAAGGAAACAAAATGAGTAGAAAAAATAAAGTTAAGATTTTTAAAATCATAATGATGATAATTGCCTTAGTATTAATAGTGGGAGTAGCTACCTATTTAGTTCCTGTTATGGCAAACTTAAGTACAGTTGAAGGTCAGTTAGAATTTAAAGAAAAGGTTAGTAGTTCACGGCATATTAGGACTTCTTACATTATTTGGACTTCAATTTGCACAAATATTTCTAATTATATTACCGGGAGAGCCAATAGAAATACTAGCAGGGATGTGTTATGGAGGACTAGGAGGACTAATATTTGTAACAGTTTCAGCATTTATAATATCAGCTATAATATTTTTTATGGTAAGAAAGCTAGGCAAAAAATTTGTTTATGATTTTTGTGATGAAGAAAAAGTTAAAAAAATAGAAAATAGTAAAATATTTAAAAATCCAAAGAAAATAGAATGGATAATGATAATATTATTTTTAATACCGGGAACACCAAAAGATTTATTAGTATATATAGCAGCATTATTACCAATAAAACCATTTAGATTTATATTAATATCAACTTTTGCAAGATTTCCTTCAGTTATATCATCAACTTTTGCAGGAGATAACTTAATAGAAGGAAATTGGCAAAATAGCATAATAATATATGCTGTTACATTTTTACTTGTAGGCATATCAATATTCATAGTAAATAAACTTGATAAATCCAAAACAACTGAAGAAGCTTTAAGAAGCTTTCAAAAAGATATAAAATAAAAGATGAAAAGGGGAAAATATGGAAAAGGAAATTACTTTGAATAAGACAACAAAAGATAAAATTATAGACTATATAACATACTTTTTTATATATTCATTTTTAGGCTGGTGTATAGAAACAATTTATGCAATTTTTATACATGGATTTTTTGTAAAAAGAGGATTTCTATATGGTCCAATTTGTCCAATATATGGTTTTGGAGCTATCATATTAATAATGACAACTAAAAATATGTATGGAAAGCCAATAAAGAAATTTTTAATTGCAACAATTGCCTTTACAGCATTTGAATATTTTGTATCACTTATTTTAGAAACACTTTTTGGATTAAGATGGTGGGATTATTCTAATGATTTTCTAAATATACAAGGAAGAGTTAGTTTATTATATTCCATTGTTTGGGGAGTTATAGGAGTACTTTTATTAGAAAAATTACATCCATTTATAGAAAATATAATTCAAAAATTTAGTGTAAAGGTTAATAGCAAATATAGTATACAAAATATAATGGTTATTGTATTTTTAGTTTTAATTATAGTAGATACAGTATTTTCTACATTGAGATATTTGAATTAAGGTTGATATAAAATAAATATCAAAAAAGTATTTTATACATATGAACAGATAGTAATTTGTCGTTGAGATTAGATTTTGGGCTATATGTAAAATCATATAAGTTTAAAAAGGAGATATTGTTCTTTTTAGGACTAAAAATCAAATAATATGTTATAAATCATTTGAAATTTAGACGAATGGCAAAAATTGACAAAACAACAAATATATAGTAAAATATTATGTAAAATAATAAAATGGTTTGAAGGGGATAAAAGTGGAAGTTCATAGAAGTTATAATAGTGAATATCCAATAGGAATCTTATGGAATATGGGAAACAAATATTCTAGAGAAATGATGTTAAAAATAGCAATTATGGAAGATGTTATACAAGTTAAGATCCTTGATTTAGGAGAAAAATATGAACAGTTTGTGTTAGATTGTTATAAAGATGATGAAGAAGCTTATGATGGTGGATATATATATGACAAAATTAAAAATATGGATACAGACAATAAAAGAATAGTTGTATTTGTCTTTAAAATAGATAATCCTACATATAAAAAAAGTGAAGATGGGAAAATTCAATGTATTGAAGCAAGAGGAGTAAAGCAAAAAATTAGAGATGAATATGCTAAGAAAATAGACGGATATTTTTTCGATAATCTAATACATATATCTGATAACATTGAAGAAGCAAAAAGAACATTAGAAACAGTAAATGAATATGAAAAATTTACAATTGGAAATTATATTAGAAAAGGCTATAAAGCAATTTTAAAAGGAAAAGATGATATAAAAAATAAATCGTATATTAGTTTTTTAAAAGAATTGAGAGATGATAATAATGAAAGATAATTATTCAAAAAGATATGCGTTAATATTAGCAGGAGGAAAAGGAACACGTTTATGGCCTATTAGCACAGCTAATAGGCCAAAACAATATTTGAATTTGTATTCAGACAATATTATGATAAATGAAACAATCAAAAGAATTGAAACAGTATTTGAATATGACAATATTTTTGTAATAACAAGTATAGAACAAAAAGAGTTAGCAGAAAGATATATTGACTATAAAATACCCAGAGAAAATATTATTTATGAACCAATGTCAAAAAGCACAGCAATGTGTATCTTTTATGCTTCTATTAGAATATTAGAACAAAAAGGAGATGGAACAATAACCATTTTATCTTCTGATCATTATATAAGTCAAACAGAAAAATTGGTAAAGAATATTGAGGAAGGTATTAAACTAGCCAATGTAGATGAAACTTTAGTAACAATTGGAATAAAGCCAACATATCCTGCAACTGGTTTTGGATACATTAAATATTGTTATGATAGTGATTTAAAGTGTAATATAGTGCAGGAATTTAAAGAGAAACCTGTATATGAAAAAGCACAAGAATACTTAAAAAGTGGAAAATATTATTGGAATAGTGGAATGTTTATATGGCAAATTTCTACTATATTGAACAATTATAAACGATTTTTACCTCAAATTTATAACTATAAAAATGAAATAAAAAATAATTTATTAAATGCAAATATTATAGAAAAAATTTATAAAGAAGTTCAATCAATTTCGATAGATAAAGGAATATTAGAAAAGTCAAACAATATAAAAATGATTAAAGGAAATTTTGATTGGTTAGATATAGGAAGTATTAATGATTATTTTAAAATTCAAGAAAAAGATATGAATAACAATGCAAAAAAAGGAAAAATAATTATAGAAGATGTAGAAAACTGTAATATATATAATAATGATGATGATGATATAATAGTTGCAATAGTAGGAACAAAAGATTTAAATATAGTAAAAAGCAATAATGTTTTCTTTGTTGGAAATAAATATGAAATGGAAAAATTGCCTAATCTAATTCAAAAAATACAAAATGATGAGGAACTAGAAAAGTATTTGTAAGGAGTAGAATATGAAATCTAATAATTTCATTGATGTTGTTCAAAAATATAGTAGTAAAAAATATATTGAAGATTTAAGAGAAAATGAATTAATTATATATTCGCCAACATCAATAAAAAAGAATAATATAAAAAATAATAAATGTTTAATGGTCAATTGGCACGATATTACAAAAAATATTGATAAAATAGAAGAATTTATTAAGCAGAATAAAATATTAAAAGTAGTAAGTTATGGTGGAGGAAGTACAATCGACATAGGAAAATATATAGCATATAAACTTGATGTTGAGTTTGTTTGTATTCCAACAATGCTTTCTACAAATTCTTATGCAACAAACAAAGTAGCGTTAATAAAAGAGCATAAGAAAATGACTTTAGAAGCAAAAACTCCTGAAAAAATAATATTTGATAATGAATTATTAAAGTTATCAAAGAAGGAAAATATATATGGATTAGCAGATGTATTTTCTATATATACAGCTTTATATGATTGGAAACTAGCTGAGAAAAATATAAAAGAGAAAATAGATTACAATATATATAATATGGCAGAAAAACTATTACAAGATGTTTTGACATTTGTAAATAACAATGAATTAGAAGAAATAGTAAAAAATAATATGAAATTATTTGAATTTATTGGAATAGCAGGGTATATAACTAATCTATATGGAACAGGAAGACCTGAAAGTGGTTCAGAACATATAATGGCAAAGGAAATAGAAGCTAATATTGATATACATCACGGAATGTCTGTTTCTGTTGGTATATTAATTATGGGATTAATGCAAAATAGAGATATTACAAAAATATTAAAAGCAATAAAAAAATTAAATGTTTTTGAAAAATCTAATAAATACGGTTTGAATATAAAGATAATAGATAAAAGTCTAATGAATATAAAACCAAGATTAGATCGTTATAGTATAGTAAACATATATGAAGGTAATCCAGAAGAAAAAAGAAGAATTTTAAATAAATTTTATAATATAATAGATGGAGAAATAGAATTATGTTAGTAATAAATGATTTTTTTGTTAGATATAAAGAAGCTGTATCTAATCAAATGGAGTTAATTGCAAAGGCTAATAATGCAAAAATAATATCAGCAACAAGATTTATGGGACAACGTGCAATGCAACAAGAAGAATTAAAAGACAATATTTATGTGTATTCTCCGATAGAATATATTTTTCAAGCAATAAAGGAAACAATCAAATCAAAAAATGAAGAAATACACGTTTTTGAAGAAGAACCTTGTTTATGGAAAAGGGTTTTGTTTAATAAAAATGATAATCCACTATACATTTCAATGTATAGGAGACCAACAGAACAGTATGCAGAACATTTAAAAAAATATAAAAATCTAAAAAAAGTATTTGTTGAATTACCTCAGCATAAGCAATTACTAATAAAATATGGAATAAATCAAAACAAAATTGAAGTTACCCCAACACCATCAAAAATTGAAAGAAAAAGAAGCAATAAGGAATATGATCCTAATAATGTAAATATATTATTTGCAAGTTGGAATAACCAAGAAGGAGATGCTATCAGGGAAAGAGGGCTAGAGTATCTATTAGAATTGTTAAAAGAAAATCCTAATTACAAATTAACAATTCCATTAAGAGATAATGATACAGAAAACTTTAATGCTATTGCTAAAAAACTGGGAGTATATGATAGAGTAAAATTATTAGAAATACATAACGACACAGAAGTGTTAACACAATTATTTGATGATTCAGATTTTGTTGCATTTGTACCACAAAAAAGAATTGTAAAAGATGTACCAAATTCGCTTATAGATGGTACGGTTAGAGGAAAACCTGTAATAATATCAGATGTTATAGATTTTTCACTGGAAGTACAGAAATATGAAACAGGAATAGTTATAAAAGGTGGAGAAAAAGCAAAAAAATTAAATATTAACAAAGAAGCATACAATAGATTAAGTAAAAATGCTTATGAATATTCAGCAAGACATTCAAAGGAACATTATTTGAATATTATTCAAAATTCTTATCATAGAAATAAATAAGTAAATGACTTAAGAGAAAAAATAAAAGTTAATTCTGAACAATGTCAAAAATTAATAGTTCAGGGAGAAAAAAGTGAGGTTAAAGAAAATGAAAATAGCGATAGTAAATACTTGGGCAATATCTAAAAAAGCAGTAGGTGGTACAGAAAGATTTGTAATGGATTTGGCGAAATCTTTCGTAGACAATGGCAATGAAGTTGACGCCTTTATGTTTTCAGGAAATACTCATACAGAAGATGGAGTAAATTATATAAACATAAATCTGTTTAATATGACAGGCGAAGCAGATGAATATATAGTACAAGAAGCTTTTGGTAATTTTGAAACAGATAAATCATATTCAAACTTAGCAGAAAAACTAGAAAGCAAAATTAATATGGAAAAATATGATTTTATACAATTAAATTCATTATTATTTTTAGAAGCTTGGAAAGAT
>CAUWFY010000069.1:0-7600 GCA_963558115.1 uncultured Clostridia bacterium | reverse complement strand
TATCTGTAAATAGAAGAAGTGCAGAAATGATAAAATATGCTTCAAATGACTTTTTAGCTTTAAAAATATCATATATGAATGATATAGCAAATTTATGCGAATTAGTAGGAGCAGACATAGAAGATGTTGCAAAAGGAATGTCATATGACGATAGAATAGGAGCAAGCTTTTTACATGCTGGAATAGGTTATGGTGGAAGTTGTTTCCCTAAAGATACAAAAGCATTAAAATATTTAGCAAAACAACATGGCTATAGATTAAGAACAGTTGAAGCAGCAGTAGAGGTAAATAATGAGCAAAAAACAAAGTTATTTAAAAAAGCAACTGATAGAATGATAACGTTTAAAGGTTTGAAAGTTGCAATTTTAGGATTAACTTTTAAAGCAGGAACGGATGATTTAAGAGAAGCTCCATCAAAAGACAATGTTAAATTATTATTAGAAAGTGGAGCAGATAAAATTTATGCATATGATCCAGTTGGAGAGGAAAATTTTAAAAAATTATATCCAAAAGAGATAAATTATGTAAAAACTCCAGAAGAAGCATTAAAAGATGCTAATATATGCTTTATTTTTACAGAATGGGGAGAAATCCAAGCAGTAAGACCAGAAGATTATAAAAAATTAATGAAAACACCTTTAGTTTATGATGGAAGAAATGTATATGATGTAAAAGAGATGAAATATAAAGGAATAGAATATTATTCTATAGGTCGATAATTTTAAGATAAAATAATAAAAAGGGTTAAATTTTGTTATTACTTAAATAATAAAAGTTTAACCTTAAAAATTAATAAAGGAGAAATAATAATATGAAAATATTATTAACAGGAGCTAACGGAATGTTAGCCAAATCAGTAATTAATGTATTTAAAAATGATAACGAACTATATTGCACAGACTTAAAAACATTAGATATAACAAAAAAAGAAGAAGTCTTAGAAAAAGTAAGTAAACTAAAACCAGAATATATAATAAATTGCGCAGCGTATACAGCAGTAGATAAAGCAGAAAACGATTATGAATTAGCAGAACAAGTAAATGCAATTGGACCAGCAAATTTAGCAATTGCTGCAAAAGAAAATGATGCAACTTTAATACATGTAAGTACAGACTATGTATTTGATGGAAGTTTAGATTTATCTAAAACATATAATGAAGCTGATATAGCCAATCCTAATACTGTATATGGAAAGACAAAATTAAAAGGAGAAAAAGAAATTACTAAAAATACAGACAAATTTTATATTTTTAGAACAGCTTGGTTATATGGAGACGGAAATAATTTTGTAAGAACAATGATGAAATTAGGCAAAACAAAAGAAATGATAAATGTAGTTTGTGACCAACACGGAAGTCCAACAAATGCAGATGATTTAGCAAATATTATAAAACAGTCAATAGATAAAAAAATACCATATGGAATTTATCATACAACAAATTTAGGATATACAACATGGAGTGAATTTGCTAAAAAGATATTTGAATATGCAAATCTATCATGTAAAGTAAATCCTGTAACGACAAAAGAATATATAGAAATGATGAAAATACAACAAGCTCCAAGACCATATAATTCGAAATTAAATAAAGATAAAATTTTAAAACAAGTAATAGTAATTCCAAAGTGGGAAGAAAGTTTAAAGGAATATATTTATAGTGAAATAAATTAAAATTTTATGATAGTACAAAAAAGATATAGTAACTAAAATTTATAATTTATTAGAAGAGGAGAGGGTAGCATGAAAAACAGAAAAGGAATCATATTAGCAGGAGGAAGTGCAACAAGGTTATATCCATTAACATTAGCAATATCTAAACAAATAATGCCGGTATATGATAAGCCTATGATATATTATCCTTTATCAGTAATTATGGAAGCAGAAGTAAGAGCGGTTTTGATAATTACAACTCCAAGAGATATAGATATATTTAAAAATTTATTAGGTGATGGTACTCAGTGGGGAATGCATTTTGAATATAAAGTACAAGAACATCCAAAGGGGCTTGCAGAAGCTTTTATTATAGGAGAAGACTTTATAGGAAATGACAATGTAGTAATGATTTTAGGCGATAATATGTTTTATGGTTCTCATTTATCAAAAATATTAAAAAAAGCAAATGAAAGAGATGATGAATCTACAATATTTGGTTATTATGTAAAAGATCCTACGGCATATGGTGTTGTAGAAATATCTGATGATGGAAGAGCAATTTCAATAGAAGAAAAACCACAAAACCCAAAATCAAATTATGCAGTACCAGGTTTATATTTTTATACAAATGATGTAGTAGAAATTGCTAAAAATGTAAAACCATCAGATAGAGGCGAATTAGAAATAACAAGTATAAATGAAGAATATATGAGAAGAGGAAATTTAATAGTAGAAAAATTACAAAAAGGAATGACATGGTTTGATACAGGAACACATGATGCATTATTAGAAACAGCAAGTTTTGTACAAACAATAGAAAAAAGACAAGGAATGCAAGTATGTTGCCCAGAAGAAATTGCATATAAAAAGGGTTGGATAACATCAAAGGAATTATTAAACCAAGCAGAAAAATACATCAAAAATGACTATGGAATATATTTAAAAGATTTGGCAGAAAACAGATTTAAAGATGAATAATTGGCAGTATAAATTATTGATAGTTTATAGAGTTTTATTGAATAAAATTGCTTAAAAAAAGTATAAGATTGGAGAGAGTATAAGATAATGGGAAAATTTAAAAAAATTGAAACTTCAATACAAGGAGTATATGTAATAGAGCCAACAGTATTTGGTGATAATAGAGGCTATTTCATGGAAACTTATAGCAAAAATGAATTTGAAGAAATAGGAATATATAATAATTTTATACAAGATAATCAATCAAAATCAAAAAGAGGAGTGTTAAGGGGATTACATTTTCAAAAAGAAAATTCTCAAGCTAAACTTGTAAGATGTATAAAAGGAGAAGTTTTTGACGTAGCAGTAGATTTAAGACCTAGTAGTAAAACTTATGGAAAATGGGAAGGTGTAATATTGTCAGAAGAAAATAAAAAGATGTTTTTGATTCCAAAAGGGTTTGCACATGGTTTTTTAGTACTATCTGAAGAAGCTGAATTCACATACAAATGTGATGATATATATAACCCAAAAGCAGAAGGTGGACTAGCTTGGGATGACAAGGATGTAAATATAGAATGGCCATTTGGAAATTTAGGACAAGATGAAATTATAACTTCTGAAAAAGATAAGAATTGGCCAAGTTTACAAGAATTAAAAAATACAGATTTATATAAAAGTTTATAGATTTTTCTGCAAAATCTAAATTCAAAATAAGAGGAATATAAAAATATGGAAAATAATATTTTAGTTACAGGTGCAGCAGGTTTTATAGGCGCGAACTTTGTAGAATATTTTGTCAATAAATATCCACAATACAATATTGTAGTATTAGATAAATTAACATATGCTGGAAATATTAATAATTTAAATAAAGTAAAAGATAGAATAACTTTTGTAAAAGATGATATTTGCGACTTTGAAAAAGTTTTGAATATTTTTAATAAATATAAAATAAATGGAGTAATACATTTTGCAGCAGAATCACATGTTGATAATAGCATAAAGAATCCATTTATATTTACTCAAACTAATGTGATTGGAACACATGTATTGTTAGAAGCAGCAAAACAAGTTTGGGGAGAAGGTAGTAATAATAAATTTGTACATGTATCAACAGATGAAGTATATGGCTCTTTGAAGAAGGACGGTTATTTTACAGAAAAATCACCAATAAAACCAAGTAGTCCATATTCAGCATCAAAAGCGAGTTCAGATTTAATTGCTTTAGCATATAAAGAAACATATAAAATGAATATAAATGTAACTAATTGTTCTAATAATTATGGACCGTATCAACATAATGAAAAGTTGATACCACATATGATAAAATTAGCTCTAGAAGATAAAAAATTGCCTGTATATGGAACAGGAGAAAATGTTAGAGATTGGTTATATGTAGAAGATCATTGTCAAGCTATTGACTTAGTATACCATAATGGAAAATCAGGAGAAAGATATAATATAGGTGGACATAACGAAAAAAGAAATATTGATATAATTAAATTAATTTTAAAAAGACTTAATAAGCCAGAAAGTTTAATTGAATTTGTAGAAGACAGAAAAGGACATGACTATAGATATGCGATTGATCCAACAAAAATAAAAGAAGAATTAGGTTGGTATCCAAAAACTAAATTTGAAGATGGAATTCTAAAAACAATAGATTGGTATTTAGATAATAGAAAGTGGCTAAATTGATTTGATATATAATTGTAAATAATATGTAATAAAAATGTAAAATAAAAAAATATTGTTACTCAATATATATTGTGATACAATACATTCAATAATAAATTTTATAGTAAAAAATTGCATATATAAGCAGTTTTTTAAGGAGGAAATAATGGAAGAATTAGACCTAAAAGAACTATTCCAAATATTCTGGAACAAAAAAATTCATATATTACTTATAACACTAATATTCATAGTTATAGGAACAATCTACACAATAGGCTTTGTAACACCAATGTACACATCATCAACAACATTAGTACTAGCAGCA
This sequence comes from uncultured Clostridia bacterium, assembly GCA_963558115.1. Classification (GTDB taxonomy): domain Bacteria; phylum Bacillota; class Clostridia; order TANB77; family CAG-508; genus CAG-269. The sequence goes on along the minus strand of CAUWFY010000069.1, from coordinate 2,984 downwards.
TCAGACAAAACAACAGATGCTAATAAGCAAGCAAGTACAATAACGACAACAGATGTAACACTTAACTCAAAACTTGTAGATACATATAGTGTAATTGTCCAAAGTAAAGATGTATTAAGAGAAGTTATAAAAAATCTAGGAATAAATATTAGTGAAGAAGAGATTAAAAACAATATTACAGTTTCAGCCGTTAAAAATACAGAAGTAATACAAATATCAGTAAACAACGAAAACGCAACAAATGCAGCAAAAATAACAAACGAAATAGCAAAAGTATTCTCAAAAAAAGTAGGAGAAATTTATAATATAAACAATGTTTATGTATTAGACGAAGCAGAAGTTTCAAAAAATCCATCAAACATAAATCATACAAAAGATATAGTAATATTTGCATTAATAGGAATAGTAATATCAGTAATGTATGTACTAGTTGCCAATATGTTAGATACAACAATTAAAACACAAGAAGACATAGAAAAAGCAATAAAAATACCAGTATTAGCAAACATACCAATATATAACATGGAAATGGAAAACTTAAGAAAAAAAGGAGGTAGAAGATAATGAGAAAAGAACTAATAGCACAAAGAGATCCGAAATCTCCAGTTTCTGAGACTTTTAGAACACTAAGAACAAATATACAATTCATGAATACAAACAACAAATTAAAAACACTACTAATAACCTCAACATCACCAGGAGAAGGAAAAAGTTGGGTAGCATCAAATTTAGCAGTAACTTTTGCTCATGCAGGAAAAAAAGTAATACTAATAGATGCTGATATGAGAAAAGGAAGACAATATACAACATTTGAAGTATCTCCAAGACCGGGTTTATCTAATTATCTATCAGGAATAGACTCAAATTCAGAAGAAAATTCAATGGATGAGATAATAGATTATATCCAAGAAACAGAAGTAAAAAATCTATATGTAATTTCAGCAGGAAATATTCCACCAAATCCATCAGAGTTATTAATTACTCCCAAAATGGTAAATTTATTAGATAAATTAAAACAAGTTTCCGATATAATCATAATAGACGGTACACCATGTGAATTAGTTACAGATTCAGTAATTTTATCAAGACTAGTAGATTCAACAGTAATAGTAACAGCACATAAACAAACTAAAAAAGATGCATTACAAAAAATAGTAACAAATATTCAAAATGTAGGTGGGAAAATAGCAGGAATAGTTCTAAATAAAATACCAGTATCAGCAAAAAGATATGAGCAATCATATTATTATGGATCAACATCAATGAAAAAAGAAAATAATAATAGAGGCCCAAGATATACTTCATCAATTTCACCTAGAAAAAAAGCAAAAATGGAAGAATTGAAAAATAGAGTTAAACCTAAAAATCCTCAGGCTATAAGGAATGAAAGAGAACTTGATAATAAGAATGAAGATACTTTGCAAAGTAAAATTAATATAGATTCTAAAACTAATATATCAGAAGATAAAGCACGAGATATATTTAATCAAATTAATGATTTTATGGATAATGATAATAAAGAAAATTAATTAAATAGTTAAATATTATATGGGACGGATATAAATAAAAAAGTAGATAAAAGAATATAAATTTATAATATTTTTTATCTACTTTTCTTTATGTCTAAAAAGATAACTTTTTAGCTTAAGAATATATACATTTTGAGTATATACAATAAGTAAAATGAGATTTAAAAGAGGATTTTTTACCATTAAAATTCAAAAAAACCTTGAAAAAATAATAAGATAAATGTATACTAATAAATATGTTACAACAAACAAAACAAAAAAAGAAATAATAAAGGAGCAAAAGAAAAATGATAGACTTTCATTCACACATATTACCAAATATAGATGATGGTTCAAGAAGTATAGAAGAAACATTTAATTTAATAAAAGAAGCAAAACAAGTAGGATTTGAAGCAATAATATCAACTTCTCATTATATGGAAAATTATTATGAAACTGATGTACCAGAAAGAGAAGTATGGGTAAAAGCTATTTGTGAAAATTTACAAAACAAGAATATAGAAACAAATTTATATTTAGGAAATGAGATATATTTTTGTAATAATATAATACAATTATTAGAGGATAGAAAAGCATCTACAATAAATGATACAAGTTATGTTCTATTTGAATTACCACTTAATGCAGAGCCAATGAACTTGTATGACATTGTATACGAAATGTTACAATATAAATTAGTGCCAATATTAGCTCATCCAGAGAGATACTCTTTTGTGCAAAAAGACCCAGATTTAATATATGATTTAATAGAAAAAGGAGTTTTAATGCAAGCAAATTACGGAAGTATCATAGGACAATATGGAGAAAAGGCACAATTAATTGTAAGAAAGTTTTTTGAAAACAATATGATACATTTTTTAGGCTCAGATGTGCATAGACCTAATACAATTTATCCTAAAATACCAAGGATATTAAACGAAATATCAGATATAATTGGAGAAGAAAAACTAGAAGAATTAACAACAAAAAATCCACAGTTAGTGTTAAATAATAAAAGAATAAATATAGATGAACCTATTGAATTCAAATTATCATTAAAAGAAAAAATAATAATGAATTTCAAGAAAAATTAAAACAAGGGGCTATAGGTAAACCCATTTAAAAACCTAAATATATTAAACAAGGAAGTAAAAATTATGAGAAAATATTTTGGAACAGATGGAATTAGAAGAATTGCTAATACTGAATTAACACCAGAATTAGTATATAAAGTAGCAAAAGCAGGAGCATATGTTTTATCAAAACACACAGACCATACTCCTACAATATTAATAGGAAGAGATACTCGTATTTCTGGTACTTTAATTGAAAGTGCAATGACAGCAGGTTTTTTAAGCTATGGAGCAAATGTAAAATTATTAGGTGTTATACCAACTCCAGCAGTTGCATATTTAACTAGAAAATTAAATGCAGATGCAAGTGTAGTAATTTCAGCTTCACACAATACTTTCGAGT
>CAUWFY010000068.1:0-7704 GCA_963558115.1 uncultured Clostridia bacterium | reverse complement strand
GCACCGAGCAGGTTTAATCTTCTTTACAAGGTGTTGCTCCAGATGGGGTTTACACTGACCCACTATGTCGCCATAGTAGCGGTGAGCTCTTACCTCACCTTTTCATCCTTACCGCAAAAGCGGCGGTTATTTTCTGTTGCACTTTCCTTAAGGTTACCCTCACTAGACGTTATCTAGCATCATTGCTCTATGGAGCCCGGACTTTCCTCTCGTAATCCCTTTCGAGTATTTACCAGCAACTATTCAATTTACTCTATTTTTAATTGTATCATATTTTTTCTATTTTGTGTAGTATTTTTTTAAAATTAATAAGTTAGTGTAACTGCTCAACTTTTCTACATATTATTTATTTCTTCTAATAAATTTTTATATTTTATTAAAAAAACTTCTTCATCCTTTACATTTATAGCATTTTGTAATTCATTTAACATCACATAAACTTTATTGATAGTTGTTTGATTATTCATATTTATTACATTAGCATTTAATAATTTTGAAAATATATTAATAGCATTTTTTACATCATCAGAAATCTCATTCCAATTTTTACTATCTAGTTTTGAATATGCCAAAAATATATTTGATTTAACATTTAATACTGTTTTATATATTACGTCATCTATAATAGTGTTAGCAAATTTAGGAATATATTGATACATTTTTGCTAATTCTCTTAAAGTTTCTTCTTTGTTTTGGTTTTTCACTAAAACAGTTAGATTGTCAAATTGTCTATTAAAATTTAATATTTCATCTTGATTTATATTTAAAGCATATAAATCCAACGTTATTGCTGGAATAGATGTATAAATTAATTCTACTTCATTTTTCACTTTATCCCAATCAATTACATCTGTATTTGTTAAAACTCCTTTTTGCTGCATTGTATAATTTTTTAAATTTTTTTCATCTTCATTGCTTTGATTACTTTCTCCTTGTTCATTACTTGTAGTTTGATTTGATGATTTAGAATTTCCACTATCTGATGAGCTAGAATTTTCAGAAGCTGCATTTGAAGCTCCTTTTTTAGTTTGTTCTATATTACTAGTATATACTTTATAATTTCTCATAGTAATATTATTCATTTCATTAAATAAATCTTCTAATTTTGCATCTAAATATTTTATCTCTGTTAGTGCCTTTTGTCTTTGACTTTTCTCTTCATCTTCATTAGCCTTTACAAATATTGTTGTTCCTATTAGTAGAGTAATTGTAATTAGAAGAATATATGCAATAATTTTAAATTTTTTCAAAATTGTACCTCCATCTTTTTTAGTATTATTTACATTTTTTATAAGCTTTATTCTTAGTATAAAATTTTCATTATTTATTAATACTATTTATGTGGATTTTTTTGCTTATTGTATATAAAATAGTATAAAACTTGTGATTTATACAACTCAAAATGAAGATTTCTTATAATAAAATGGAGAATAATTATGATTGCAACTGTTAATTTATATAGTAATAAAAAAGGTGAGCTTAATAAATTTTTGAGTAATTTCTATAACACCAATTTAGAGATATTTGATAATCTTAAGTGGAACAAAAGTTATACTAACCCAATAGAAATTGCAGAAATAATTGGAATATTTATTGATAATATCGATAAATATTTAATAAACATGTGGATTTGCTTAGATAAAGATATTTATATAAATATTAATGAAAAAAATGCTAATAAAATAATAAAATATTTATATGAAAGATTTCCTTATTAATTATATTAATAGACTGATTATTTCTACATTAATACTACTAATAAAAACTATGTTATAATATAAAAATTTATATTATAACATAGTTCTTCATTATTTTATTATTTTATATTTTCTATGTTTAAAATAACTAAATATAGCTAATATTATAGCTACAATAATTCCAATTACAAAAAAACTTGTATTTCCTGTAATAGTGGATTAAATTCTTCGATTTTTTGTATTTAATTTTTTAAAAATATTTTTAATTAGAAGTCCACCTATACATACGAATATCATTGTATTTTGTAAGAACTTCTTTATATTTTGCATATTCTTCTTCCCATAATTCATTTGGAACTTTATCAAAAGCTTTAAATATTTTTTCTGCCTCTGTTAAATATATTATTTGTTCTTGAGGAGTCATCTTTTCATATTGTTTAGCAAATTTATATAATCTATCTAACATTTGATTAGCTTCAATAAATCCCCAAAAATCTTTTACTTTCATTCCAAATAACCTTATTTGCATTATTGCATATGCTACTAATGCAAATATAATAAGTACTAGTACGTATATTACTACAAGTATAGCCATCTAAATTCCACCTCTTATTAGCTTTTGTACTTTGTTAAATTATTTTTTTGTTCATTATATCATATGTATAATATTTTTGTAAATAGCTTAAAGTAATATAAAAAACTTTAAGTCTCTAAAAATTTTTTCAGAGACTTAAAGTCAAGGTTTACTTTTGTGGTCGATAAATTGCTATATCTATCTTCCTTTCTAAAGCAAAGCAAAATTCATCTAAGGCTATCGCCACCCTATTTCGTAATATTTCTGCTAAAATAGGATTCTCCTTACGCCTTACGTAAATGCAGGCTTCAGCCTGTTCTATTTCTGAATCAGTATTGTTTTTATCTAGTATATTGAAAAATCCAAGAACTTTTCGGGTTCCGTCTTTTTCAAATTTTTCTAAGTCTTCTATCATAAAATATTTATCTCTTGCTGTTTCTTTGGAAAACATTTTTACCGCCCACTTTTTCTCACGATTGTTCATCTTTTGGAGTTTTGCGATTTTAAAGGCATCCTCCTCAAATACAGAACGAATTAGTATCCTCTCTTCCTCGTTGATATAAAGAATTATTCGTTCGCCTGTCACTACATCTTCTGCATAGCAGCTCCCTTCCTCCTGAATAAATGTTCCTTCTGAATCCATCCGCATTGTAAACCTTTCCGCCCTTTTAGGACTTGGCTAATTGCCCATTTTTATTAAATTTATATACATCACTTTTGATATATACATATATATTATATCATATTTTACATAATTCTACAAATTTAATTAAAATCTTCTACTTTTTCTTTTGATTCAATTAAAAGGCTATAGCTTTATTCTTTTTATTCTAACTTTTCTAGATTTTGCTTGACTCCTTATTTGATTTTATTGCATCTATTAATCCAACAAACAATGGAGCGGGTCTATTTGGTCTTGATTTCAATTCTGGATGAAATTGTCCTGCTATAAAATATGGATGATTTTCTAATTCTACCATTTCCACTAATAACCCATCTGGTGAAGTTCCTGAAATTTTTAATTCTGTATTTTCTAAACTTTCTCTGTAATCATTATTAAATTCAAAACGATGTCTATGTCTTTCTAATATTTCTGTTTTTCCATAAATTCTTTCAGCTAAAGTTCCTTTCTTTATTATACATGGATATGCACCTAATCTCATAGTTCCACCTTTTTCACTTAAATCTTTTTGTCCTTCCATTATATGTATCACTTGATTTTTACTATTTGTATCAAATTCCTCTGAATTTGCAGCTTTTAAATTTAATACATTTCTAGCATATTCTACAACTGTCATTTGCATTCCTAAGCAAATACCCAAAAATGGAATTTTATTTTCTCTTACATATTTTATAGTTTCTATCATACCTTCTATTCCTCTGCTCCCAAATCCCCCTGGCACAACAACTCCGTCTATTCCTTCTAATGTTTCTTTAACATTGTCTTTAGTTATTTTTTCTGAATCTATTAATTTAACTTCTACTTTAACTTTATTTTCAAATCCTGCATGATATAAGCTTTCTATTACAGATATGTATGAATCTTCCAATTTCACATATTTTCCTACTATTCCTACTGTTATTTTATTGTTTCTATCAATTTTTCTAATATTATCTATCATACTTTCCCATTTTGAGTTATCTGGTATGTATTTATCTAGCCTTAAATGATTACATACTTCTCTTGCTAGACCTTCTTCTTCTAACATTAACGGTACTGCATATAAACAATCTGCTGTTTTATTTTGAATTACACTTGTTTTTCTTACATTGCAAAATAGAGACAATTTTTCCCTTATGTTTTCTGGTATATCTTGTTCTGTTCTACATACCAAAATATCTGGTTTTATTCCTAAACTTTGTAGTTCTTTTACTGAATGTTGTGTTGGTTTTGATTTTATTTCATTAGATCCAAATATATATGGTAATAATGTTACGTGTATATATAAAACATCTTCTTTATTTTTCTCTAATCCTACTTGTCTTATTGCTTCTATAATTGAAAGTCCTTCTATATCTCCAACAGTTCCTCCTACTTCAGATATTACAATATCAGTATCAGTATTTTCAAATCCATATATTTTTTCTTTTATTTCATTAGTAATATGTGGTATTACTTGAACAGTTTTTCCTAAATACTCTCCTCTTCTTTCTTTTTCTAATACACTTTGATATATTTTTCCCATTGTAATACTAGAATTTTTCGTTAAATTTTCATCTATAAATCTTTCATAATGTCCTAAATCTAAATCTGTTTCTGCTCCATCATCTGTAACAAAAACTTCTCCATGTTCATATGGATTCATTGTACCTGGATCAACATTTATATATGGGTCAAATTTTTGAATTGTAACTTTATATCCCCTATTTTTTAATAGCCTTCCTAATGATGCTGCTGTTATTCCTTTTCCTAGACCTGAAACTACTCCACCTGTTACAAAAATATACTTTGTATTCATATGCTCTCTCCTTTATTAAATTTTATTATTATAAAATTAAAAAAAGATTAAAAAATCGCCAAAATTGGTTTTTTTTAATCTTCATTTATATTTTATCATCTAAAATTTAAAATTACAAGCATTTGATAAAAATAATTATAATAAAATAATTTATTCTTATACTAATTAGTTTACTTTTACCTTAGTCTACGAATTGTAACTACACTACTGCAAATGTTAATTCCCCTTTTACTGCCACTTTTCCTTCAACAGTTGCTATTGCTTCTCCTACTCCTATTAGTCCTTTTCTTTTTATTATTTTAACTTCTAATTTTAATCTATCTCCTGGAACTACTTGTTTTTTAAATCTAAGTTTATCTATTCCACCGAATAATGCATTTTTTCCTTTATTTTCTTCCATTGATAAAATTGCTACTGCTCCTGTTTGAGCTAGTGCTTCTACTATTAACACTCCTGGCATTATTGGATTTCCTGGAAAATGCCCTTTGAAATAATATTCATCTTTGCTTACATTTTTATATGCTATGCAACTTTCACCTGGTACATATTCTTCAACTTCGTCAATCATTAAGAAAGGCTCTCTTTGTGGAATTATATTTTTTATTTCTTCTTTATTTAACATATTTTCCTCTCTTTCTTTTTAGTCAAATTCATATTATATAGAATTGCTTGCTATATTTAATTTTACTTTATTCTGTATTTTATATTTTCTTACATCGCATTTTTACTATTTATTTCTAGTATTTTTGATTTTAAATATACTTCTCAAGATATGCTGTAATTATTTCATATAACCTTCTACTTTATCTTAATCAATTCTGCTCCATATTCTACAATATCTTCATTGTTCATACAAATCTCAACAACTTCACCATCATATTCTGATTCTATTTCATTCATTAATTTCATTGCTTCTACTATACATACTACTTGCCCTTTATGTACTTTATCTCCTACTTTTATAAATGGTTCTTTATCTGGTGCTGAACTTGCATAAAAAGTTCCAACCATTGGTGATTTTATAATTTTATAATTTTCCTCTTTTTTTGTTTTATCTTCGACTTTAACTATACTAGTTTCTTCATTTGGTTTTATTGTAGGTACTGTCATTGGAGCACTAGCTTCTATTACATAAGGTTCTGTTTTAGGTGGTTTGTTATTTTCTCCTTTTTTCATACTGATTTTTATTCCTTCTGGAAATTCTATCTCTAATGAATCTAGTTTTGATTCTCCCATATCGTCCATTAATTTTTTTATTTCTTTATATTCCATATTTATATTTCCTCATACAGTCTAATTATAAATTTATATATTGCAAATTTATAATTAGCTTCTTTCTTTTTATTTTTGAAAATTATTTAATATATTTAAGTTGATTTTTTAAACTATTCTTATAAGATTATCACTAATATTTTATAATTATTTTTATAAAAATTAATCATTAATCTTCATATTTTTTTAATAATATACTACTATTATGTCCACCAAATCCTAATGAATTTGATATCGCATATTTTATTTCTACATTTCTTCCTTCGTTTGGAACTATATCTAAATCACATTCTTCATCAGGTACTTTATAATTAATTGTTGCTGGAACAAATCCTTCTCTTATAGCTTTTGCACATACAATTGCTTCTACTCCTCCTGCTGCTCCTAGTAGATGTCCTGTATGTCCTTTTGTAGAACTTACCATTACTTTTTTTGCATTTTCTTCTCCTAATGCTGTTTTTATTGCTTGTGTTTCAAATGTATCATTTAGATGTGTTGATGTACCATGAGCATTTATATATGTTATTTCTTCTGGATTAGTGTTTGCTTCTTTCATAGCAATTTTCATAGCTCTTGCTCCACCTTCTCCTCCTGGTGCTGGTGATGTTATATGATATGCATCTGAAGTTGCTCCATACCCTACTATTTCTGCATAAATTTTTGCTCCTCTTTTTTTAGCGTGTTCTAATTCTTCTAAAATAATTATTCCTGCTCCTTCTCCCATTACAAATCCGCTTCTTTCTTTATCAAATGGAATACTTGCTCTTGTTTTATCTTCTGATTTAGTTAATGCTTTTATATTCGTAAATCCTGCTATGCTTAAAGGTGTTATTCCTGCTTCTGTTCCTCCTGCCAATACTACATCTTGATATCCATGTTTTATCATTCTAAAACTTTCACCTATACAATGAGTTCCAGACGCACACGCTGTTACCATTGCCATAGATTCACCTTTTGCACCTATATCTATTGCTACATTTCCTGTTGCCATATTTAATATTCCCATAGGTATATACATAGGAGACACTCTATCAGGACCTTTTTGCATACATTTTTCATGTTCATTTTCTATTGTTTCAATTCCACCTATTCCTGAACCTACTATTATTCCTACTCTTTCCATATCTTCTGTTTCTCTATCTAATCCACTATCTTTCCATGCTTCTCTTGCTGCAACCATAGCATATTGTGAAAATTTGTCTAATCTTTTTGCTTCTCTTTTTTCAAAATAATTTTCTGCATCATATCCTTTTAATTCTGCTGCTAATTTTACTTTGAAATTTTCTGTATCAAAATATGTTATATTATCTATCCCACATTTTCCTTCTTTTATGCCTTTCCAAAATTCTTCTACATTATTTCCAATTGGAGTTAACGCTCCTAATCCTGTTATAACAACTCTTCTTTCCATTGTTTTTTCCTTTCTTCTTAATAACAATATTCTATAATTTCCAATTATAAAATTTAGTTATTTCTATTTTTTATAAATTTGCCATTTTAATATTTTATTTAATATTTTTATTACATTATGCTATTATTTTCTAGCACATTGTCATTCCACCATCTACACTTATTACTTGACCTGTTATATATGAACTTTCTTCTGTCCCTAAAAAATAAACTAAATTTGCCACTTCTTTTGCTTTTCCCATTCTTTTTAATGGTATTTGATTATATATATTTTCTTTTACATTTTCTCCTA